>DORE01000252.1 GCA_003514305.1 Gammaproteobacteria bacterium
AAGTTATTCACCATTTCTGAAAATCTTCACGCTTAGGCCTCCCCCCCCCTGCCTCTAGGCAACATCCATGATCGGGTCTCAGCTGTTCAGACAAACGGTAGACGGGCGCGCATTAAGGTCCGCCATACCGTGCCTTGAACCTACTTAGAAAATCTCGGGAACAATTCGGATATGTTCCAGCCTCCTTTAACTTACGTTCCCTAATTAGAAGGGCAGGAGACGGTAAAGCATTGCTGCGAGGACGCCTCCAACAAGAGGGCCAACCACAGGCACCCAGGCGTAACTCCAATTGTTTGAACCTTTGCCCTCGATAGGTAATATGGCATGTGCTAGCCGTGGCCCTAGGTCTCTGGCAGGGTTGATCGCATAGCCGGTAGTTCCCCCCATACCCAGCCCAATCCCGAGAACCAGCAGGCCTACGGGTAAAGCATCTAAGGCTCCCAAACCGACATCAGGAGCGGCGATGTAAAGCACACCCAAGACCAAAACAAATGTCGCGATGACTTCACACATCAGATTGACGGGCGTGTTTGGAATGGCAGGTGCGGTACTGAAAACCCCCAGCTTGGTCGCCGGATCTGCGGTGGCAGTGAAATGGTCCTTGAACTGTAGCCAGCAGCACACTGCTCCCAAAAAGGCACCGAACATCTGAGCGGTAAGATACGCAGGCACCATTCCCCACGAAAAACTTCCTGTCGCAGCCAGCCCGAGAGTCACCGCAGGATTAAGGTGGGCTCCACTGACATCTGCCGTAATGAATACCGCAATGAAGACAGCAATTCCCCAACCCCAAGCGATCACAATCCATCCGCTTTCATGGCCCGCCGTGCCAGTCAGGGAGACATTGGCATTAACGCTGTGTCCGACCAGAACGAGGATAAAAGTGCCAAGTACCTCCCCGAGAAATGCTTCCATAGCGGCTGCCTTTTATTAAATTTGCTCGATCTCTGCTGCGGGCGAGCATGTCTGAAAGACTACCCTCGCTGCGCTCAAGACCATCTCTGTTTTGATAATTTTCTTTTAGAACCTAGGTTACTATAGGCAAAATTATTGCTAGCCGCCACTTTCTGCGTTTCTATTTAAGTCGATGTCGGTGGGTCGCTGTTGGCGCTTTAGGGAGAGCCCTGATGCTCCATTAACAAGGGAGGAGAGCATTAAAACCGCTATTACCGGCTCATGCTGATGCGAGGCTGGACAACCGCTCTTTGGCCCGCTAGGTTGAAGAAAAAACAAATCGCGTCTGACCCTTCGGTTGAACGCAGAAGAAGTCCCCTCTGGGATAAACAAGCAGCACTGGGAGAGACAAATATTCATGAAAACCGATTCTGACACAAAGGCCACGATGAACAAGCGTGTTGACCGCAGGGAACTATTGAAGTTCTTAGCTGCCAGCCCGTTACTTACCAGCTATTCTGCGTTCGCTCAGGAGGCCGAGGAAGTGCTCGGTGAACGGTTGATGGACCCTTCGGACGTCATTAACGTGTTTGAGATGGAAGCGGTTGCGCGAAAGAATATTCCGCCCGCACATCTCGGTTACCTAAACACGGGCGTAGACAGTGACAATACGCTAAGGGCCAATCGGGATGGGTTTACCAGATTTCAGATAAAACCCCGTCGTCTAGTGGATGTAAGTAGGACTGACACGCGGGTCAACATTCTTGGCACTGAAGCGAGTTCGCCGATTTTTCTCTGTCCAGTTGGCAGTCAAGGGGCCTATCACCCTGAGGCAGAATTGGGTACCGCGCGCGCGGCTGCTGCAAAAGGTCATCACATGGTGCTGTCGACCCAATCTTCGACGGCTGTAGAGGCTGTTGCCGAAGCTAAGGGTGCGCCCATATGGCATCAGCTTTATCCGACTGACCGCTGGGAGTATACGGTTGCCATGCTAAAGCGCGCTGAGTCCGCCGGATGCACTGCGGTTTGTTTGACGATTGACTTGCCTGGCGGACGTAATACCGAAACCCTGTCGATAATGATGCGAGAAGATGATAGGACTTGCTCAAACTGTCATACCGGTCAGGCCAAGCCAATGTTCGAAGGTCTTGATATGCGCGGCGTAGGTTTGAACAATCCAGCTTTGACTTGGGATGTTATCGGACGCATGAAAGATGTCACTTCAATGAATGTGATCATCAAAGGGGTCGAAGTTGGTGCAGATGCGGCTCTTGCCGTTCAATATGGTGCTGATGGTATCTGGGTCTCAAACCATGGCGGGCGGGCTACAGAGACTGAGCGGGGGACGATTGAATGTCTGCCCGAGATCGTGGCCGCCGTGAACGGCCGAGTACCCGTTATAGTCGACAGTGGATTTCGTCGAGGCACCGACATCTACAAGGCGCTGGCCCTTGGGGCTTCCGCAATAGGGGTTGGTAGGCCTTACTGCTGGGGCCTAGGCGCATTTGGCCAGGCTGGTGTCGAACGGGTGTTGGACCTACTGAATCGAGAGTTGCTGATCACAATGCGGGGAAGCGGCACGCCGACTATTGCGTCCATCGGTTCTGACTACGTGCATGATGCCGGCTATCGAGTTCCCCGAGGGAAACTGGGCCGCGAGTTACTCTAGTCGCATAGTATTTTGAATTCTTGATCAGGGGGGGGGTAACGTGTGCAACGAGCTCTTTTAGGTTTGCTGTCAGCAGTTTTCTGCTCTTTCGTTAGCGCTCAGGCTGACAGTCAATGGAAAATCATTCATGCGGGCTTCCTTCTGGCTGATGCTCGAGAGGAAGTGCGAACAGAACAGAGCATCATTGTCCGAAATAGCGTTATCGTGGACGTGCTTGACGGCTATGTCGCGCCCGGCCAAGTCAGCGGGGCAGCGAACGCGCAGGTAATTGACCTGAGTAACCAGTTTGTTTTGCCCGGGCTGATTGACTCTCATACCCATATATTAAGCCAACAGGAGCCTAACTCTCGCGAGATTCGTGTGACTCGTAGCGATGAGCTGAGCACTCTGATGGGGTATGAGTTTGGGATGCGCACCCTTCGCGCCGGTTTCACAACGATCCGAAACGTAGGTGGCGCGAGAAACGCCATCTTTGCTTTGCGTGATGCCATAGATCAGGGCATCGTGATGGGGCCGCGCATCAAAGCGGCAGGCCAAGCAATCACGCCGACCGGTGGTCATGGTGATGGGGGTGGGTTCCGCGATGACATATTCCCGCATCCACATACCGGAGTATGCGATGGAGTGACAGAGTGTCGGAAAGCTGTCCGCACGCAGGTGAAGTTCGGTGCTGATCACATAAAATACGTCGCCACTGGGGGAGTGCTAAGTCTGACAGCCACTGGTACTGAACAGCAGTTCACCGATGAAGAGCAAATAGCGCTGGTGCAGGCAGCACACGCGATGGGGCGCAAAGTAGCGGCCCATGCGCATGGGAAAACTGGCATGATGGCTGCTCTTCTAGCCGGTGTGGACTCTATTGAGCATGGCTCTTATCTCGATGAGGAAGTCGCCAATTTATTTGTGCGAACTGGCGCCTATTTGGTCCCTACTTTGATCGCGGGGTATACGGTTGAAAGGATTGCGACTGAGCAACCTGAGTTTTTTACCCCTGCGGTCAGGCAAAAGGCTCTTGAAGTCGGACCCATCATGCGAAATGCCTTGCGGATCGCCCATGAGCGGGGAGTGAAAATCGCCTACGGGACCGATGCTGGTGTTAATGATCACGGCACGAACGCCTTTGAAGCGGTCTTAATGGCTGAAGCGGGCATGCCAGCACGAGAAATCCTGATAGCTGCAACGGTGAACGCAGCCGACCTGATGGGCCTTACTCAACTGACAGGGACGATCGAAGTTGGAAAGGATGCGGACATACTTGCGGTTGGAAGTAATCCACTGGAGGATATCTCGGCCCTGATGCAGCCCACGTTCGTCATGGCTCGCGGCAATGGAATCAACCTGGCTGTTCCGCCGGTGGACCTGTTCCCTTGGCCGGATCTGTGAATTTGCCCCAGGATCAACGCACATTAGGAACCCTTGGCGGAGTCTCAAAGCCAGCTTTCCGAATTATTCGTTTGCGGTAGGCGTAGCAGTGCTGTTTTCCTGGTTTTTATTGGTTAATAATCCCTTGAGATCCTAAATCGAGCACTGTAGACAACGAATGCGGGATTGTTGTGGTTATGCTGTCACTCAGGAGGTGAGGGATGGAGAGCGTACTTGGAGCACAATTATGGAATTCGACAACGTCGTGCTTGGAAGGCGAAGCATTCGCGGCTACTTACCTAAGCCGGTTCCCAAGGCCTTAATTGAAGAAGTTCTTGGGATCGCAATGAGGGCGCCGACATCGCTGAACACCCAGCCGTGGAATTTTTACGTGGTGGCAGGAGAGGTTCTGGACAGAATAAGGGCCGGTAACACCGAGAGGAATCTTGCCGGTGTCCCCGACTCTCGTGAATTCAGAAATCATGGTGCTTACGAGGGCGTGCATCGCGAGCGGCAGATTGGCATTGCTAAACAGCTTTTCCAAGTGATGGGCATCGAGCGGCACGACAAGGACGCACGTCAAGACTGGGTGCTGCGGGGATTTCGCCAATTCGATGCACCGGTATCCGTTGTTGTGACCTATGATCGATCAATACACGGTGGTGATATTGCGCCATTTGATTGTGGGGGGGTGACAAACGCGTTGGTCAATGCAGCCTGGTCTCGCGGCTTGGGTTGCGTCATCAACAGCCAGGGCATCATGCAATCGCCGGTTGTTCGTGAACACGCGAATATTCCCGATGATCAGATAATCATGATTTGTGTGGCGATGGGATATCCAGATGAAGATTTTCCTGCTAACGAAGTTGTTTCGGAGCGCAAATCCGTGGACGAAGCTGCAAATTTTGTCGGGTTTGACGAAGTCTGAGCGTGCAGTTTCATGCAGAGATTGAGTGATGTTAAGACCCTAAACCTCTCCGGGAGGGAATTGAGCTATGTCTGAATCGACTATTCTCTTGGGCGACATTGGTGGGACTCACGCCAGATTCGCTCTAGCTTGCGATAACCGGGTAGGATATGAATTAGAGCGGGTCTTTAGGTGCGATAATTTTGCGTCGGCTGAGTCAGCGATCCAGCAATATCTTGAGGGAGTCTCAGCGCCTTCAGTCAGGTCAGCGTGTCTTGCCGTGGCAGGGCCCGTAGCCACGGGAAAAGCGAGCCTGACCAACAATCACTGGTTCTTTGATGAAGAAGGCGTGCGAGCCGCACTTGGCTGCGAAAAAGTCAAACTCCTAAATGACTTTGAAGCTGCGGCTCTGGGACTGGCTTACCTTGGCCCAGCTGACTTGACTCCAGTTGGGGAAGCGAAATTACCAGATCTGCGTCAGGCAGAATATGTTGTGGCGGTTGTGGGGCCCGGCACCGGTTTCGGGGCTGCTACTTTGATTAAACGCGACGGCAGGCTTACTTCTTTGAGTGGAGAGGCTGGACATGTTGGGTTTGCTCCAGAGAGCCCTCTGCAGGTTGAGCTGCTCGCCAGCCTAGCGGATCAGTTTGGTCGAGTGTCGGTTGAGCGCCTAGTTTCCGGCTCGGGCCTGGTCAATATCTTTAATTTTCTCGCAACTCGTAGCAAGGCTAAAACCGGGCATTTTGATGCAGCGGCGATTTTTTTGAAGGCTAAAAGGGATCAAACTGCGCAGAAAGCTGTAGCACTTTTTTTTGAGCTGTTGGGGCAGGCGGCAGGTAATTTTGTGTTGGCTACAGGGTCCTTTGACGGGCTGTTTATCGCCGGTGGGATAGTCCAAAGGTATCCAGAACTTCTCCACAACAGCACTTTTAGGTCTGGCTTTGAAAAAAAGGGACGCCACAGTGAGTTGATGCGAGCCATCCCGACGGTTTTAGTTCGTCATCCGTTGCCAGGACTTCTGGGCGCGGCCGCGGCCGCCAAGAACTGGCACTGATAGGACTGCTGGTTTTGTGACCATTGTAATATCCATTCGTATGTGTAGACTCTACTCAGTGTTCAGGTTAACTATTCATTATCTGGTTTTGCTTTCGTTGGTTGCGCCGTTCAATTCAGGGGCAGCGGAATGGATGTCCTTGAGTATGAGTGAAAACGGTGAATTGCGAGCGATGCTGAGCGTTATGGCCAGTAGCGGACACCATGCTACGACACCAGATATCCACCGACACTCTGATCATGCCGATCAAAGCGAACCTATCGCTCACCAGCATGAGCCTCAAGGCGATGGGCACAGTGAGCAAGACTGTGAATCTGAGTGTCTCTCGTGTTCTAACCACTGCTCCAACCTAGCCTTGCCGGGACGCCGTTACGAGAGCCAAATCACTGGCCGGCTCTATGGCTCATCCCATGTCTATTACTTGTCACGCTTTGTTGACCCTCTTCTGCGTCCACCCATCTCCGTCTAAGCGGAACTAACCAAGCTTCCCAGATCTTACTAAACCCCAGTCAACAAATGCCCCTATAGGGAGTTGATACGTCTCTCGCGTGTTGCCTTCGGGACTTGTGGCTGGTGAACTTCAAACTCCATAGATCACTGGGAAAATAACAGCACAAGTCTTTTTAGCGGCTAATTCAGGAATAAGACTTGTTTATTAAGAGTCTGATGGAAAAGCGCCTATGTCATTCGAACGAGTTGTCGCAAGACTTCGCATCAAAACAATCGTTCTGATTTTTTGGGGGGGGATGCTGAGTTCCCTTATGTTGAGCACATCACCTGCTCGGGGACAAAGCGATGACAGTTTGGACCTGCCAAGTATGCGCCGCGCGCTAGGCAGGTCTGGACTGAGGAGGAGTATTGCTCTTGATGCGCCCATTGGGGCACTTCTTATGAGGAATAACACTTATCGCGTTGGAAAGCTCTCTTCTGCGGCCAACACAGGTTTATCAAGCAGTGGAAAATTTACTTCTTCAAGTGCAATTGGTCAGTTCAATTCTGTGCTAGAAATCAGGCACACGAGCGATACTGCCTATTTTTTGAAGACGACAGCCAGACACGTCGACTTCGAGGTATCCGATCTGCTCAAAGCCAGCGTCAAGCGCCTCGATTTGGGTGTCATGGCTATGCGCAAAAGCCGCGCTAAAAACACGCAATATCTTGGTCTCAGTGTAATTTCTGAAGACAATACTGGCCGGCCGCAATTCGTTGACGGCTTTAGAATTGGGAATGGTGTCGGATTAAGGCTAGAAGGCGGGGCGCAAATTTCCGAAACCTGGGCAGTCTCATTCAGAACAGAATTTCTGAACTGGCATGGTGAAAATAGAATTAATCGGCCAAACTTAAAACCCCAGCCGATTACAAACCCTGTAGACAATGGCCGGATAATTTCTAATGTCGATATTATAAAGGCGTCTAATTCGCTTGGGGGGCGGGGGCAATGGCGCACAGGCATGCATTACTTATCAAACCGATTTGAGCCGCAGCAGAACAACTTTGGCGTGACGGTTAGGGAGCCGTTTGGAGACCATGAGCGGCTGGGTTTTATTAGAACCGGCTATCTGCAAATGTGGCCCCTTGCTCATATCCCTGGTGTGACGGCTTACGTCGAGGCAAATCTTGATAGAGAGTTTGAAAATAATATGGACCAATTTCTTTCAGACAGAACAATTTTCTCTGCAAAGTTGGGGGTGAATTGGGCCTTTGCTCCTTCACGGCAGCTCCTGCTTGAATGGCAAAGATTCAATGGTATTAATCGTATTAGGACCCGAAATGGCCTTTTGATGACGATCCTTCTTGATGACCTTTAGCGTTCTGGCAGCGATTTTACGCGATGTTTAAACCCTTTGAGGGTTCCCGGGGGAACGCCATGCCGCGGCCTCTTGTGGTTTGAGTCAAAACTTTTTGCAGTGGTGATTGATCAGAAATGATCTGAATTAAATAACTCGAACTTGAACGATGCTAACAATTCCGTGAGACTGTTCTCGTTTAAAGAAAATTTACCAAGCGGCTGCAGCCCTGACTGGGCCCAGCGCTGTTCGAAGGTTGTGGGACCAAGCTGCGGTTCCGAGAGGGAAAAGATTCATGAGCGAACTGAAGCTGGACTTCTTATCAAGAATCTCGATCAAATTGTTAATAGCGGTTGTCTCCGTTTTTAGCTTATCAACAATCAATGCCGATGAGGCTCCGGGCGCAGGCAAGTGGCGATTGGTGAACTACTGGTCGGAGTGGTGTGCGCCCTGTCGTATTGAAATACCCATGCTCAATACTCTCAGTGAGCAGCTTGCTGCACACGGCGTTGCGGTCGTTGGAGTGAACTTCGACGAAGACCCAAGAGAACTGACCCTGGAAATCGCAGTGGAGCTCGAAATCAAGTTCCCGGTTTTGAAAAACGATGAAGTTTCTCGGTTGGGGCTACGACCACCTGACGTCCTGCCCACTACCTATTTGCTTTCTCCTGATGGTGAGCAGGTGGCAAAACTGATCGGGATGCAGACTGATGCAAAGATCAGGAAACAACTTGTTCTCAATGGTGTGTTACCGGATGTAGACAAAAAATAGAGGTGGTCATCTACGTAGTAAAAGTAAGCAAAAAACGAATAAAAATGGGACAAAAGGCATAAGCTAAGAAAAAATAAAAAAACACAAGAAGTAGAAGCATTCATGATAAGGAACATAAGTTTAAAAACTTGCAGTGGGCTATTGGATTTAGCTGTTGGCTTCAGCACAAGGGTGTTGGTTGTCGCTTCTTTTGGCTCGTTCTCTGCGGCATACTCTGCCGAAATTGAACTGTTGCCCTCGCCTGCGTCAGAGAGAAGCAGTCTGTCGCGGATAGTGAGCGATGAATCGGGCAACCTGTATTTGTCATGGGTCATGCAGGATGGAGGTTTCGCAGGCTTGTTTTACTCGACTCTGAATGGAACAAGTTGGAGCGAGCCGCAAATGATCAGCGGGGGTGACGACTGGTTCATCAACTGGGCAGACTTCCCTGTGATGTCGGTTAGCAGTAAAAGTAAAGCGGCGAATTGGCTGCGTATGAGTGCCGAAGGGACTTACGATTATGACATTGACGCCCGGTTTTACGATGCTGAAAGCGACTCTTGGAGTGATGCTATTACTTTGCACAAGGATGGTGTTAGCGCCGAGCATGGCTTTGTGGCGATGCTGTCGGTCGGAGAAGGCAACACACTGATTTCATGGCTTGATGGTCGCAACACTAAAACTGACGCGGGGTACGGCCAAATGACGCTGCGCGCAGGGGTATTCAACGCCCGCGGGGAAACGCTGAGCGAATGGGAACTGGACTCTCGCGTTTGTGACTGCTGTCAGACCAGCGCCGCCATGTCCGCTGCTGGCCCAGTCATTGTTTACCGCGATCGTTCTGCTGAAGAGATAAGAGACATTTACATAACGCGCTACACCGACGGGATCTGGACTTCTCCGGTCGCGATTCACGATGATCAGTGGGAAATAGCTGGCTGTCCGGTGAACGGGCCTTCGGTGGCCGCTAAAGGCAACTTTGTGGCAGTGGGCTGGTTTAGCGCGAAGGATGATTCACCTAAGGTTCGACTCGCGCTGTCCAGTGATAATGGTGAACATTTTTCGGCACCTATACTGGTAGCAGGTCCCGATACCATCGGCCGTATTGACACGGCGATTCTGGCAAATGGCCAAGTTGCTGTCAGCTGGCTGGATACGACAGGTGAGGAAACGCAGCTTATGGTCTCCCGCTTCAGCCCTCGGGGTGCACTAATTGATTCTACAGTGGTTGGCAGAACAAGCGCTTCTAGACGCAGTGGCTTCCCAATTATTGAAGCGGCCGGCGATGATTTGTTTATAACGTGGACGGATACCAATGACGGGTCGGCGGTACGAATTGCCCGCATCCACTTTGCCTCACAATGATTTGCATGCGCGAGCATTTCGATTTTGCTGTTATCGGTGCCGGAATCGCTGGTGTTTCCGTCGCGGCTGAACTGGCGGCACACGCCAGTGTCGTGTTGCTGGAAAAAGAGCGTCAACCGGGTTACCACTCTACTGGAAGGTCCGCCGCCTATTTTTCTGCTTCTTATGGCAGTGCGGCCGTTCGCGCGGCAACTGCGGCCAGTGATTCATTTTTTAGAGTTCCCCCTGACGGGTTCTCCGAGGCGCCCTTGCTGAGGCCACGCGATACATTATTTGTCGCAAGGCAAGATCAGCTTCCTCAGCTAAGCGCCTTTTACGAGGAAATCCCTAGGCTAGAGCGAATAAGTGGATCAGAAGCCATCGGGCAGGTCTCGATACTTGACCGTGGCAATATCGCCGCAGGATTGGTGGAAACTGGCGGAGGAGACATTGACGTCGAATCCACCTTGCGGGGGTTTCTTCGCCAGCTTGATCGGCAGGGAGGTGTCTGTCGCTATCAGCAGCAAGTGAGAGCCTTAACTAGAAGTTCCAGCGGTTGGTTGCTTACTACAGATAATGAGACATTGGAGTGTGAAACCGTGGTCAATGCTGCGGGCTCTTGGGCGGGAGAGCTTGGATTACTGGCCGGTCTTAGTGATCTTGGCATCATGCCCAGACGAAGAACGGCTTTGTTACTGCGTCTCCCGGATGTCATATTCGACGCGGAATGGCCGCTGGTCGTGGATATGGATGAAGACTTCTACTTCAAACCGGATGCAGGCCTGCTGTTGCTCTCGCCAGCTGATGAAACGCCGAGCGTTCCCTGCGATGTTCAGCCGGAGGAATGGGATTTGGCGATAGCTATGGATCGTTTTCAGCGAGCAACTACACTCAGCATCCCACAAATCGAACATAAATGGGCCGGCTTGCGATCTTTTTCAGGTGACATGGAATTCGTGGTGGGTTTTGACCCAAGAGTAAAAGGCTTTTTCTGGCTAGCCGGGCAGGGAGGCTATGGGGTGCAAAGTGCGCCGGGTTTGGCAAAGCTCAGCGCTTCTCTATTGCTGGATGAACCAGACCGGATGCCCAAGCAGTTGGCTCAGTATCTGGACGTGCTCTCGCCCGGGCGTCTGATCGAGTTCTAGACGGCCATCTCGGCGCAAGCGTGAATTGGTGAAGTGGCAATCAACCACTCAGGCGGCTTACTCTTGTTCATGCGTCACTCAACCGCAAAAACCACAAGCTCTGGTTTACCGTTTGGTGTTGGTGTGGAACGAGTCTCGGGTCCCAGCAACTCCTGAGTAATGCCATACAGGCTCCAGGTCCATGTGCTAGGTTGTCCCTTTACGACAGCGACATACTGCTTACCGTTTACGGCATAGGTAATTGGAAACGAAGAGGGCAGATGGTCCATAGTCGTTTTCCACAAGACTTCTCCAGATTGCGCATCAAAGGCTTTGAATGAATTGTCCAGATTGCCTCCGAATATAAGCCCGCCCGCAGTAGATAGCAGAGGAGTTGAGGGAGGAGTAGATTCTCGATGGCGCCACGTCATTTTCATGGTTTCCATGTTAATGGCCTGAAGGCGGCCAAATTTTCCGTCACTGTCAGCTCGCGGCGTAGGTGTTGCCTCGATACCTGTCGAGAGCAATCTGCCGTCCGCCATAAGTCCGGCCATCATGCACATTTCTAGCGCGGGCAGATAGAGCATTTTCGTGTTTGGATTATAGGCACCCGCCTGCCAGTTGCGACCGCCAAGAAAATAGGGGCACAGCAGGTGATTGGCTTCCTTGTTGGGGATTGAATCAGGGTTGATTGATTTGGCTCCGGTTTCTGAGTCCACCCTAGACACGATATTTTGCAGGCCTAAGTCAATGGATTCGAGATACTCGCCGGTCTCCGCATCAATAACGTCATAAAGCGCCATTTTCCCCGCAGTAAAAACTACTTTTCTGGATCGTCCTTGAATTTCTAATTCGTCTAGCTGCCGTTCATAGACCCAGTCAAGGTCAAGTTGATCATTGGGCATGTGTTGAAAATGCCAGACCAGTTCGCCCGTGCGTGGGCGCAGCGCCATAGTGGAATTGGTGAACAGTGCGTCGTTGGTGACCCCTTTAATACCTAGATCTGCAAGCAACGGACCGGTGTCGTAAGTCGGCGCTGCACCGAAGTAAACTAGGCCTAGGTCAGCGTCATAGCTTCCAGAATTCCAGACTGATCCGCCACTGCGTGCCTCGAGCGGCAAGTTATTCCAGGTCTCACCACCAAGGCCGCTCGGACGTGCTACAGTGTGGAATCGCCACTGCTCCGCGCCTGTTTCCAGATCAAGTCCGACAATGAATCCACCCTCAGGAACCATCGTAGCGGTCACGCCCTGAATGAGCATGTCATCCGCAACCATTGGCGCGCCGCGCAGCCCGTAGTAGCCCTGCATGGGCTCAACTGGTGTGGTGATGCTGGTTTCCCAAACCACAGAGCCAGAGCGAACGTTCAATGCCACAATATCGAGGTCGTTATGCGGCACAAATACCATGTCGCCAAACAGTGCTATGCCCTGACGGCGACCGTCAAAAACTTCTGACTCATGTTCATATCGCCAGAGCTCTTTGCCGTCGTGGGCGTCCAGGGCTAAAAGGATATTGTTTGTATCCGCTATAAACATCACGCCATCGTGTACTAGGGGTGTGGTCATGTTGCCCCCCTCAGACAGTGGTACACTCCAAACTTGTCGTAAATCTGACACGTTGCCGATATCAATTAGATCGAGCTCACTGTGGCCGCTAAGATCATAGTGGCTGCGCCACATGAGCCAGTCTTCAGCAGGCGGGGCGTGCATCATCGCTTCGTCGATGCGCTGGTAATTTAGCAATAGATCCTCCGCCTCTTGGTCTTGTGCGAGCCCGGTTGAGAGAACAGAACTGGCTAATAGGGTGTTGACAATCGGGGGCAGGCTTATTCTTGGGGGCATTGTATCTCTCCGGATCATAGAATACGCGTTTAGTGCGATGTCTCTGTTTCTGTTTGGAGTCTACGTGAAACTATGGGTCTCACTCAAACCTGATTCGCATCACTCGTCCGTACCTCAAATAAACAATGTGTCTGCCAAGTCAGAACCAATTTGGCTACAATGGACCTGGCTGGGCCTGCCACGTTTGACGGGCTTCGTTTAAGACACCACATATTAGTGGTCGAAAACGCTGTGCCCTGTTTTTAGGGGGTAGGCAATCGGCACGAACTTAATTCAGCGATGGATGCATTAGGCGAGATGGTTTCAACGAGCAAGCATATTCGATTCTGGCAAGTTTTCTGCGTTGTGATGACTTGCTGCA
Organism: Gammaproteobacteria bacterium; assembly: GCA_003514305.1. Taxonomy (GTDB): domain Bacteria; phylum Pseudomonadota; class Gammaproteobacteria; order Pseudomonadales; family Pseudohongiellaceae; genus UBA9145. Next base: position 13,098 of record DORE01000252.1, read on the forward strand.
GCCTTACTGGACCCTTATTGGCGCAGGAGATTCTCACCAATAATCCAGGAGAGTTGCAGATCGCTGTGACGAGGGCTTCTCCAACTGACCCATATGATTCGCAATTGTGGATCAGGCTATACCTCGAGAAATTTGCGCAAGAGCAGGCATTGCGAGTTCGATGGGTGGAGGTTCCATTCAGCGAATCGTGGCTGCTTGCAAGCCGCAATGAGGTGGATATTGTTGCCACCAATGTCGCAAGTTTCGCCGACAGGCAAAGCGAGGGAGCGAGTTTCTCATCGCCTTTTTTATATGAGCGAAGAGCCTTGAGAATTCGTCCAGAAGATCGAAGCCGCTTTAGTCAAATCAAGGATTTTGTTGGCAGCTCTATTGGGGTTGTTCGTGGCATGGCGGCTGAGCGCGATTTGGATCGCAGGGCTGTCCCGGGCGTTAACATCCAGCGGACAGACTCTTTTCCGGAATTGTACGAAGCATTTGACGCGGGCAGGCTGGATGCCATTGCGGAGGCTGAATACTACTCTTTGGATGGCGAGGTGATTCCCTCGCATGGCGATGACATTTTACTGATTGATCACCATGATCTCACTCCTGGCATTCGGGAAGAATCTGTGTTTGTCGTGAGTGATGCTAGCCTCAACCTGCTCGATGTGCTCAATCAATTCATCGCTGATACCCAATTTCCCCTTCAGTGATACCTGGCTGGAGTTAGAAACATAGTGAAATGAATACTTCTTCGTTATTTCGAGAGTACCGCACGTTGATTGTGTTGACGGCCGCGCAATGCTTTGGGCACACTGCCGCTCCGATTCTTGTTCTGCTGGGCGGAATCGTCGGTGCTCAGATTGCGCCCTCTGCTGATCTGGCTACCTTGCCGATTGCGGTGCAGATACTGGGCATTGCTAGTGCGGCGATCCCAGCATCTTTATTGATGTCAAGATTTGGCAGGAGAGTGGGTTTTCTCGGGTCTACAGCACTTGCCATTGTGGCGGCCTTGCTCGCGGCTTTAGCAGTGAGCAGGCAGTCTTTTTCGCTGTTTGTGTTCGCCGGCTTTAATATTGGGGTTTACATCGCCTTTATGCAGCAGTTTCGCTTCGCGGTTGCGGAGTCGGTGCCCGCTGACAAGGTGCCTCGCAGTCTTTCTATCTTTATGCTGGCTGGCATTGTTTCCGCGCTGTTGGGGCCGGAAGTTGGCAGGAGCTTCAGCGAAGTCCAAGGCTTGCCGCTTTACGTGGGGTCATTCATTGGACTGGCAACGCTTTTGTCGGTTTCGTTTATGATTTTGCTATTGTTTTATCGAAACACCAGTATTGGGTCATCTAGCTCTTTTGAAGCGGAGCGCCCTTTGCCTGAAATAATCAGACAGCCCAAGTTGATACTAGCGGTCGCTGCAGCGGCAATAGCTTACAGTGTGATGGCACTTGTCATGACGGCCACGCCGCTAAGCATGCACCAGATGGATGGTTTTTCACTGGAAGCAACGACTCGAGTGATTCAAAGTCATATTCTTGCCATGTACCTTCCCTCATTTTTCAGCGGGTTACTGATTTCCAAAATTGGTGCATTAAAGACAATAAAAGCAGGCCTAGTATTGATGTTGGCATGTATCAGCATGGGCTGGAATGCCCCGCAGTTCTTTCACTATCTAGGTACGTTGATCTTGCTTGGGGTGGGTTGGAATTTTCTGTTTTTGGGCGGCACAACCCTGCTTACACAGTGCTACTACCCAGCAGAGCGCTTCAAAGTGCAAGCAGTAAACGATTTCGTTGTGTTCGGGTTGCAGGGAGTTGGTTCATTGAGCGCTGGGGTTTTGATCGCCGCCGCCGGTTGGGGCGGCGTCATGACCTTTGCTTTGCCTGCAACTTTGCTGTTGATACCAGCTATCGTGTTGGCACGTGGTTCCTCGGCCGTGAGCGCCAGATAATAATCGTTGAAAGGTTCCTGGGAATAAAATCGCCGTGCCATTGATTAGCTCACTGCTGTTTCCAGCAAGGTAAGCGTGCCGGCGTTGACATCCAGGTGCGCATTCGCGCCGATTGGAACCACCGTTTGATCCTCTATGTGTCCGATCATGGCTCCACGCAGAGTGGGTATACCGAGGGGCTCGCATCGCTCATGCAACACCTGCTCCATGCTCAAAGTGTTGTTGTCGTAATTATCATCCGTGAACTTGCCGAATACGATGCCTGCGGTTCGCTCTAAATGCCCGCTGAGCCAAAGGTGTGTAAGCATTCTATCGACGCTGTAGGGTGGTTCTGAGACATCTTCTATGAAAAGAATTGCTCCGTCGAAATCTGGTTCATAGGGCGTACCAAGCAGCGTCACAAGAAGAGAAAGATTACCCCCGATCAATCTTCCCTCGGCCTGGCCTGAGACTATCGGTGTCAAGCGATTCTTACGCTCTACGACCCCTGGTTTCTCTACAAAAGGAGGCGGTTCGCCAATGAGGGTGACCTGGCGGGGTTCCATGAGTACCCGTTGGAATTGGTCGTAGGTGTAGCTCGAGAAGTTATCGCCTGCCATCGGTCCGTGATAAGTGATCATGCCGGTTTTCAAGTGGATCGCGTTCAGAATAGCAGTAATATCGCTGTAGCCCATCAGAATCTTTGGGTTGCTTGCGATAGTTTGATAGTCAAGCTCTCTCAAGAGCCGTCCCGAGCCGTAACCCCCTCGTACACAGAAAATTGCGTCAACTTCCTGGTCAGCGAACATCCCGTTAAGGTCTTCGGCGCGCTGCTTGTCGCTCCCCGCCAGATACTGTTTGCGGCGTCGTAAATTTGGCGCAGCCTTGGCTTCAAAACCAAGCGATCTCACTAGGTCCATTGCTGCCAGGAGGTCTTCATTCTCTGGTACGTTGCTGGCCGGTGTGATCAAGCCAATAGTGGCTCCAGCACTTAATCTGTTGGGTTTACTAATTTGAGCACTTCTTGCGAGACCTGTCTGAGACAGGCCCTTTACGCTGGCCAACGCAGCAATGCCACCTGCTATCTGGATAAGCTTCCGTCGAGTCAGATTTTGCTGTGACAGTTTCATACAGTTTTGATTCCAATTATGAGACATCTTCATTTTCTACAACTGGTGCGGCATAGCAAGCAGTTTTCAATGAGAGAACCAGACTAGCACTGAAGCAATTAGGAAGGCCGCAGTTATGTTCAATTGCCCGCTCAAGCTTGCTCAAAGTTTAGAAGGCTCAAAGTTGACCTGTACCTATTCATTCGAGCGACTCGCATTCAAACAGATTTCGAAACATAATATAGGTCGCGAATGTAGGGTTGATGCTTACTGTGTGGAGGACGGCACTATGGCGGGGAAAAAGCAGCAGAGCAGGCGTAGCTTTATAAAGCGTGCCGCAGTAATCGGTGGGGCAGCGACATTTGGCGCGGGTGGCGTAGTGGCGCAACCTCGAAATACCTCGTCAGCGTTTCCTGCACATAATGATCGCACAAGGGGCTGGCTGCGCTTCATCTGGGAAAAAGCGACCACCCCTGATGATTGGGGCTACCGCCAAGAGTTGGAGCTTCCATGGGGCATTCAAATTCCGCGAGGCAATATTGATTGGGATGACGACGGTATCGGGCCTCATCCCTGGTGGGACCAGTATGCGGCGCCCCCGATGCTAAGTTATGGGCGGTTCGATCTGGCTGACTCAAGCTATCCGGTACTTCTGATGGCAGAACAAACGCCGGCATGGCGTGAGGTTTATACTCGCATCATGGATGAGTTGGCAAGTCGTCATACTTCCTATTGGGCTGCCATCGATTGGAACACTTTTATTGGTCCAAGCCCCCAGCGGGATCAATACAATGCTTTTAACGCTCTGGGCTATCAAGCCTGGCCTGAGCAAATCCGAGACAGTTACGATCGTCCCGGCTGGACCGCGAACGGCGCTGAACCTTGGGGTTTGCAGCCTGACCCGATCGGGGCAGATGGCAATCTGTTTTTTCGTGGATGGTTAAATCTCGTTCTTTCCATCTACAAGTATGTTTCTGGTGACGATAAGTGGGAGCGGCCTTGGGAGATCGCTGGCTTTGAAAATGAGAACTTCGAGTGGACCCAGCCGCGAATTGTTGAGCATTTGTATCAGCAGTACACGGATCACCCGGAAGGGCCCCATTGCGAAAACACAAAGATCTGGCCGTTCTGTAATTCAGCGGCTGGACTGGGTATCTATCTCTCTGATCAGCTCGGCGTTACCAACGCCCACGGTAGGTTTGAAAATTGGGTCGAGTTCATGCGAGACAATTACCTTAGCATAAACAACCAGAATGAGATTGAATGGTCCACCGTTTACTATGATCCGTTGGCAAACTTCAAAGTTAATCTGCCGGGATCCGGCGCAACCGGTGCTGGTGCAGCCTTTTACCTGTTGCCTCAATCTCCTGAGATTGCGACTCAGATTTACGAAGCAGTGGTGAATGCATCCGGCTATCGCGACCCTGCTCGGGACATCAGGCCCAGCCCTCTCGTTCAGGTGATGGCGAAGGCGCTTGGCGATGACGTGGTGTTTCGTCGCCTGCAGGATGCCGCTGAAAAATACTCGGAACCCAGATTTTTTGGTGAAAACGCTGACCGTTTTGGCTGGTGGTCGAACCTCGACGAGCCTTGGCCTCGTGGAACTTCGACTGCGCAGCAGATGATGAGTGAAATTGCTGAGGGCAACTGGGTAGATGCATTTCAGGCCAGGCACATGGATAAGTATTCGGCGCCAACGCTGGAGGGCGTAGATTATCCAAATCTCGGTGTGGCTACTGCATGGAACGACAAGGAAAATGGCGTCCTGCATATAGGGACTTACGTGGGTGATCGTAATGCTGCAGGAAGAACCACAAGCCTGCGCATAACGAATCTGCCTAATGCTGCGCAAGCAACGGTAACCAAAAACGGGGCCAAGTTATATGGGATACAGATTGTTGATTCCAATACAATCCGTTTTGACACTGAGATTGGCGAGCACCAGTATGAGATTCAAACTGGTTATTATGGGCAGGAAGTAGCGATCAAAGCACCAGATCCAATGACTGTCGCGAGCGCTTCGTCAGTGGCGGCGACTAACCGTACAGCCGAACAAAACGCTAAGGCTGCCGAGTCTGTGATGCTGAGCGGTGGGGGTGGATGTCCTTGCTGCGGTGGATCTTCCTGAACTGGCTTAGGCTCCTGCTTCGGTAGCCAACGCAAGGCAAACGCAGCTCTCTGGCATGCCTTCGTTTCGTTCGTCTGCGCTTAGCATAGCAGCGACGCCTGCCGCGCCTGAGGGGCTTGTGCGCAGCTGATGCATAGTTAGAAAATCGACTGCTTGTTCGGCTTGACGATCGCTAATGCAAACAAACTTATCCGCTTGTTCATTTAAAATGTCAAAGGCGATCGTTGAGGGCAATTTGCAATCTAATCGCCCCATTGATGACACCGGTCCCTTTACTGCAATTATCTTCTCTCTCCGGTGACTTTCCATCAGGCAGGCAGCGGCTTCGGGTTCGACGATAATTATTTTTGGCTGATTTGACCAGACACTACGAATATGATCTGTGATTGCAGCTGCCATTCCGCCGACGCCGGCCTGCAAGAAGACGTGGGTTGGCCAGACGTTTTCGGCCTGAAAGAATGCTCGCATTTCCTCTGCCATGACCGTATAGCCTTCCATGACCAGCGAGGGAATGTGGCTATACCCCGGCCGGGCACTGTCAGAGAGCAAAATTTCTCCATCGCCACAGTCTTCTATTGCTGCCTGCATACTTTCTTCATAATTCGCGCCCGAGCGCACCACAGTGACGTTGAGTGCCAAGAGTCTCTGCTCGAATGCGAAAGGTACGGTTTTCGCAAGATGGATTCGACATCCGGCATTAAATAGCTTAGCCCCCTTAGCGACAGCTAAGCCATGGTTGCCGGCACTCGCACACACAAATGTAAGACGGCTGCTCCAGGCCTGAATCTCGTCCTTAAACAGTTGCTCTGGTTCGATATTGGTTTGATTTTCATTGCGCCATCGCTCAAGCAGAATGTTAGCCATGGCGTAGATGCCGCCCAAGGCCTTAAATGCGCCCATCTTGAAGCGACTGGTCTCATCTTTGATCAGGAGTTGGCGACCGGACGGTGTTTCAAGTTTTTGAATAGGCGTCGCCTGATAAGCTGGACAATGTCGGATCAGGGCCATAGCGCGCTGAAAGTTGAAAACGGGTGGCTTCTCCATACGCTAAGTCTACTCGAGTAAGCCAAGACTGACGATCGATCTGATTTCCAAGCTAATAGGTTCTAGAACCCACCTCAGCTTAGCCTCAACTGCCCCCTGAGACTTCACCTCAGCCTCATACAATCGTCTTGCACTAATCGTCACGTTGAGGTGCCTTGCCACTTACTTGTCTGCCAGTGCCGAGTCACAGAAGAATTATCCCGGGTCGGCACTGACTCTGTATACTTCTATCTTTAAAAAAGTTCAGTGGCATAAGTTTTGATTTGTTAATCTATCGACTTGCGGAAGGTGACTCGTATGATGAGATTTAAGAAAGGGTTTTTGGTTATGGCTGGGACTACACTTGGAACCCTTGCAATACTCCGAGTAACTGGCCTTGAACCAGAGTATATGGACTACACCACAGAAGCTTATAATCAGCGTGGGCGCATGACATATCCCGGTCTATGGCTTAACGGGGAACTTGCACGTGAGCCAATTGATAACTGGGATTGGGTTTTGGACGTTGAACACCCGGAGAGGGGAAATACCATCATGCTTGAGACGCGAACTTGGTACGGCATCCCATACTCTGTAACTATATTGCCTACCCCCAGAGGAGAGAATTTATATATTGGAGGCAGCGCGCGTGGAGATAGACTTAGCAGAGACTTTCCCTACTACAAACAGTGGTGGGTTAATGTTGAGCGTGACCCCCGGGTGCGATTGAAGATTGATGGTAAGATCTACGAGATGACTGCAGCACTGGTGCACGATCCGGAAGAACTCCGGGGGATACTGGGAAGGGACCCGGTTTCAATTAGTTTGGCAGAAGATGGATCTGAAGAAATAGTTGCTAAATGGTACTACTGGCGGGTCACCCAGCGTAAAGTTATAGAATATTGATCGCTAGCTGTCTTCGATACCCTGACGATCATTTTAGTCACTTATGATGGCCGGTTAGTACCATATCATTGACATGAAGCCCCCTGGAACCGCGCGACAACAATCCAAGAGTGCTCCTTCTGAGTTTGGGCCATATCTCACGTCCACCGGGCTGTCAGGGATCGCGATTGCGATGCAGCAGCTTCTGCTGGCGTGGATTCTTATTGGCATCCTTGAACTTCCCGCCAATGAGGTCGGTTTAATGCAGGCTCTGGTGGGCATTCCGGGGATTGTTTTGATTCTGCTGGGCGGAGCCAAGGCGGACGGCATGGACCCCCGAAGCCTGTTGATTAGAGTGTATGCCCTGGCACCGTTTCTTCCGCTATTTCTCATTGCGATTCTTTATTTCACGCATATCAAGATCTGGAATATTTTGCTTTGGGGACTGGGTATGAACTTCGTAGTTTCATATACCAGTCCGGCTCAGCAGGCCTTGCTGAATCGTGTTGCTCGAGGCGAGGTGCAAAAGTCGATCTCAGCAGCCTCGGCAATAGGATTTTTCGTACAGATTATGGGGCTGTCAGTAGCCGGCACACTTGAGGTGCTAGGGCTGATTCCGATCTTGTTGGTTCAATTGGCCTGCTTTGCCTTGGCAGCTCTGATGGTGGCGCGTATTAGTTCGAGTGAACCTACTAAATCAACGGAATTATCTACGCTGACGCAGCTCAAAAAGGGATTGGTGGCTATTTCCTCAAACCCAGTGATCGCGCAGACGCTTTCCATTAATTTCATATCCAGTATTTTCAACGCGGGCTCATTTGTAACGGTTTTCCCGTTTATCGTGCGCAGAATTTATGAGGGAGACGCGTTTCTTCTTTCTTTGATGATGGTGATTTTTTATTGTGGCGCCACAGTATCCAGTCTTGTCATGATGCGTTTTATGCCTCTTGAGCGGCCAGGCAAGGCATTCCTACTGCTGCAGCTGTCTAGAATGTTTATTTTGGGCATAATGTGTCTGCAGCCATCGATATGGATATTTTCAATTGCCGTTATTCTGTGGGGAGGCAATATGGGTGTTACTCTTACCCTTGCTAGAACGATTGTCCAAGAATCTGCGGCGGAGGAGTTTCGCGGCCGGATAATGTCGGTTTTTACTCTGGGCCTGCTCGGAAGCGCGCCGATAGGTGCAATTGTTTTAGGTAATATGATAGAGGCTTTCGGTACGCTTAATGCTCTGCTGCCGGCCATGCTGCTGTCGCTTGGCTTGTTTCTTTATGGAGTATTCGCTAGCCGGATCTATCATTATAGATCGCCTAGGGCTGAGCATTCGCTCGGATAGGCAATCGAGTGAACGCTCTGTAAGTTTTGCAGCAATGTCCACGGGGCGCCATAATGACAAGAACATTTTTTCGATCTAATCGACCAACAGAAGGCGAACCCCCCATGCAATGTTTTCGAACTTTAGCCATTTTGGTTGCAACCCTATTTTCTGGCACAGCGCTGGCGTCTGACTCCTACTCAGTCCCCCGAACGGAATTTGGCGTGCCTGATCTACAGGGGGTTTGGAACTTTTCCTCGAGTATTCCCATGCAGCGTCCGCTGAAATACGGCAATCGACAGTTTCTGAATGCGAAAGAAATCGCGGAACTTGAGGCCAGATCTGAGGCGAGAGACGAGGCCTCAGACGCTGCGATTCCGGGCACCGGGGTCGATGAAGCTTACAACGATTTCTGGATAGAAAGCGCTGGCCTAGGTCAGGAAAGACTGACGTCCCACATTATCTACCCGATAAATGGCAGACTGCCTGCCTTACAAGAGAAAGCTTACCGTCCTATCCTCGGTGAATTGCCGGCGCGGCCTGTGCGCAGTGCGCTCGGAGCGACCTTTGCAACAGACGGACCCGAAGATCGTCCACTTTCGGACCGTTGCATTCTTGGCTTTAATGCTGGGCCGCCCGTGAACCCAAGCTTCTACAACAACAATATTCAGATAGTGCAAAATCAGGATCACATTGTAATCCTGACTGAAATGGTTCATGACGCCCGCATTGTGCCACTTGATGGTAGACCGCACGCTGATGAAGCAATCGGGCAGTGGACCGGTGATTCAAGAGGTCACTGGGAAGGAGACGCTTTGGTGGTTGAGACTCGCAATTTTAATGGCCTGACCCATTCATTCTCGCGGATGGGAAGTTCCAAAAATAAAAAGCTTGTGGAGAAGTTCACGAGAGTAGCTGCCGACAGGATTGATTATGAATTCACTATCTTTGATTCTGATACGTTCACGGATCAGATTGTTGGTCTGATACCGTTCTATAAGGTCGCTGGTCAGGTTTATGAATACGCATGCCATGAAGGCAACTATGGCATGGTAAATATTTTGCGTGGTGCTCGCGTAGCTGATCTCCAGCAAAAGTAAGGGAAGCGTGGGAGGCAAGACTTCCGGATGAAATGGTTCAAGATTGCGGTTCTGACAGCCGTTCCGCTGCTAGCGGGCATTCTGATTGTGCTCAGGATAACCGGCCTGGACCCTGGGCATCCTACCTTTGAGGAGTACGCGGAAGCTGGACGCTCAGCAAGACCGGGATTATGGTTGACCGGAGAGCTGACCCGAGAGCCGGTGATGGACTGGGACTGGGTCAATCAATTTGACGATCCTTTCGGGGAAAACGCCACCGCGATGGAGACCCGCACTTGGTATGGTATACCCCACTCTGTTCGAGTCTTGCTAGTACCGCGCGGAGAGGCGCTGTATCTGCAGTCCAGCGCACAGACTTTTAGACTTGATCGGGACTTCCCGCACGGTAAGGCCTGGTGGGGGCATGTGGAGCGTGACCCGAGAGTGCGTCTGAAGATCGACGGCAAACTGTATGAAATGACGGCGGTGTTAGTTAAGAATCGAGCCGAAACGGCCCGACTGCGCGACGGTCAGTCTCCAATTGTGAAGGCTGTCGATTCCAAGGGAAACGAGCTGACAACAGAGGAATGGCACTACTGGCGGCTGTTTCAGAGGAATGTACCTGAGTACGATGGCGGATAATTTAGAATTCTGAAGTTTCAAAAAAATAATGCTTGATCTCTCAAGGAACAAGGCGGAGAAAACAATAGGGAAGTGCAAGTAAACTCGGTATTATCTCCAAGAAATAGTATGAAAAAGAAGATTCAATAATGAAAACCATACACCGTAGCATCACTCTAAGATTGCTTATTGCCGGCTTGTCGCTGTCAGCATCTAGCGCCACTCTCGCCCAAGAACCTGTGCGAATTGCTTTCATTGATCCTTTGTCAGGCACTTTTGCTGCCATCGGAAATAGCGGTCTGAAGCAACTGCAGTACGCGGCAGATGAACTGTTTAATTCCAAAGGCGGCGTTCTTGGAGGTCGCATGATCGAGATTGTCCCGTTGGACAATAAACAGAGCCCCACTGACACACAGATTCAGTTCAGGCGTGCGGTGAGTGAAGGGCTGAGAATCATCTTTCAAGGTAACAGTTCGGCAGTAGCCAATGCGCTGAACTCAACCATTAGCCGACACAATCGGCGGAATCCGGGTCAGGAAATTCTGCAGATAAATTACTCTGCGGTGGACCCGATTCTGACAAATGAGCAATGCAGTTTTTGGCATTTCAGATTCGACGCGCATGCGGTGATGAAACTCAATGTTCTAACGGATTACATCGCCATGAATTCGGGCATTAAGAAAATTTACATTATCGGGCAGGACTATTCTTTTGGGCAGGTAGTGTCAGACACCTCGATTGAATTGCTCAGGGAAAAACGGCCAGACATTGAGATCGTTGGCAACGAGTTTCATCCAATCGGCCAGGTCAAGGATTTCACTCCCTATGTCACGAAAATAGCTTCCTCGGATGCAGACGCGGTTATCACCGGCAATTTCGGAGCTGACATGGTCTCATTGGCGCGATCAATCATCGATAGTGGACTCGATATTCCAATTTATACCTTCTATGCAGCCTATGACGGCATCACCGCAACCCTTGGCGCAGACGGAGTTGGTAAGATCTATTTAGTTCACAACGACGCGGGGAACCCCTTGCCCACAGAAGAACGCTTGGCTTACACGAGAAATTTCAAGCGGCTCAATCCTAACAACGATATGACGCAGTTTCGCATCACCAACGCACTGCAAATGCTAGTGCAGGCGATGGAAACGTCACAGAGCGCAGATCCCTACGACATCGCCCTGGCTCTTGAGGAAATGCGATTCACGAACATGAGCGGCGAGGAGTTGTGGATGCGCGGTGATGATCATCAGATTATTCAGCCGCTGCATATCTCCGTGCATACCGATCAGAACATCGTCATGGATGCCGACAACTCGGGTTTTGGTCTATACCGCGATTTCTCGGTGCCTGGAGATGAGACGGTGGTCGATCACAGCTGTCGCATGCGCAGGCCACGCCGCTAGGGCAGTTAAACCAGAGCGACGCCGTCCCACATTATGCTGGAAGTTATTGTCTTCGCAACGCTCAACGGTCTGGTGACAGGACTACTCCTGTTCATGTTGGCCAGCGGATTAACGCTTATTTTCAGCATGATGGGGGTGCTCAACTTCGCCCACGCCAGCTTCTATATGCTTGGTGCCTATTTCGCTTACTCGATCTCCCAGAAGCTTGGGTTCTGGGCAGGTCTTATTGTTGCGCCGCTTTTAGTTGGGACATTAGGCGCTTTGGTTGAGCGTTATGCCCTGCGTCGGGTGCATGCTCATGGGCATGTAGCAGAGCTGGTATTTACATTTGGGCTGGCTTTTCTAATCGAAGAAGCGGTTCAATTCTTCTGGGGGGCTGATACTAAAAATTATCGGTCTCCAGATCTGCTGGATTTCCCACTTTTTACTCTGTTCGGTCAGGATTTTTCGGCCTATAGAGGGTTCATGATTACCATTTCTGTGGCTATATTTATCGTGCTTTACTATGTGCTCACTCGCAGCCGAATCGGCATTATAATTCAGGCGGCGATAACCCATCCACACACCGTTTCCAATCTGGGTCACAACGTCCCGCTGATTTTCATGGCGGTATTCGGAGTAGGTACAGCGCTAGCAGGTGTTGCTGGTGTCATAGCCGGACCGGTGTTAACTACCTTTCCCGGAATGGCCATAGTTCTGGGCAGCATCGTGTTTGTTATTGTGGTGATTGGGGGACTCGGCTCGCTAGGAGGCGCATTTGTCGCGTCTTTGATGATCGGTCTTCTGCAAAGTTATGCCATTGCGTCGAATCTTGGGGTGCCAGATTTGCTGAATCTTCTTGGTCTCGAGTTTTCAAAAGATCATCCGCTAAACGATCTCTGGACTTTGACTTTGCCGCAGATTGCACCTGTCCTTCCTTTTCTGCTGCTAGTGCTGGTGCTGACCTTCCGACCGACTGGTCTTGCCGGCAAGCGAGAGGAGTGATGAGCTGATGGGTAAGTTTGCCGCATGGGTCTCTTATCTCATTGTCTTGCTCGGCTTGCCTCATCTGTTTGATTCAGTCCTGGCAATTACTATCTTGAACCAGATGGCAATCGCCATTGTATTTGCGCTCAGCTACAATATGCTGCTGGGTCAGGGCGGCATGCTCTCATTTGGCCACGCTGTTTATTTCGGCCTTGGCGGGTTTATGGCGGTGCATGCTCTGATCATGATCGAGTTCCAAACCGCCTACTTCTCCATCATTCTTATCCCGCTGGTTGGCGGGCTGATAGGTCTGATCGCGGCTATTTTTGTCGGCAGTTTCTCGACCCACAAAGCCGGAACAGTTTTCGCTATGATTTCGCTGGGCGTCGGGGAACTGGTTGCCGCTTCGTCATTGATTTTCGTCAGTTTCTTTGGCGGCGAAGCCGGTGTCAGTGGGGATCGCACATACGGTCCATCCTTTTTCGGGATCGA
>DORE01000031.1 GCA_003514305.1 Gammaproteobacteria bacterium
TGACACTTCGGACGTTGGTTGCCCTCGCAGGCGCCAGACAGCTAACGGCGAGAATACGGGGTGCGAACGCGTTGTTCATTGAGCTGGGATTCTCACGCCGTTGCGCGGATGCCTTATCGGTCTAAGTCGATAAAGCCGAAGAACCTCACCTCGATGCTCTCTCTGAGGGTCAGGTTCTCTGACCCAGGCTTGGCTACTGCAGTATGTAAGGTTGGTCTGAAAAGTTCCGCATCGTCCGGGTGGGAGTCATAAGTTGTAAAAACGAGTGCTTCGTCGCGTGTCTGCTGCGAATAGTAATACCAACGTTGCCCGGCGTTTGGTACGCAAGAGTGGGCGTTGAAGGGTTTTGGTGCTTCTGTGTTCAATGAATACTTCAGATCGTTTGGGTCGATTGAAGTCCGATCACACACAGCAAGCGGCAGTCGCTCGAGAGGGTCATTACTCACCGACCGCCAAATATTGATGCCGATGACTCGTTTATCCGTGGGCATACCCATGATCTCCGCGAAAGTTTTTTCTACGCTCTTATTGTCGGAGGACAGGGTGTCCGCGTAGTCGTTATGTACAAACTCTACGCAGGGACCGTACTGGATTCCGTCTATCCAGTGATGCTCCGTGATGGATTCATTTCTAAAGGTGTGACTGCTGATTGGCCAGATTTCGAAGTCCGGCAGAAGCGTTTGCGCCAAAAGGCGGGCTTCATCGTAGTGCTTGTCCATAACTTCTTTGGCATCGCTCCAATCAAGCACGCGCGAGGGGGAGTCTGCCAGAAGAAAGCCGCGGCCACTTAGCAAAGTGTCTTGCGCGTCGCGGAGCGGATATTTACCAAAAACGCGACGAGCGTCGCTTATTAGTGTTGGCACACCTGTATTAGGTCCATCAGTTCCGCCGGAAAAATTAAGAGCGCCGGTAAATGCCATTGTAACGTTCCGTGCTTGATCCTGATGTTACGAAGGGTGTGTCGTGGCGAGGATTTTTGACCTTTCATTGACGCGGTCTGCGTTCTCCTTCGTGGCTTAAGGATAAAAGACGCGGAGCGTGTTGTTAATGTTAAAGGTCATTCTTTTGCTGACTCTAGTCGTATCAGCTACCGCATGGTCGGGAGAACTCACGATAAAAGTGGCAAACATAAAGCATGAGGGCGTTTTATACGCCGCTGTTTACGACGATAAAGAAGTCTTTGAGTCGGACAAAGGCGATAACAGTCAGCAACGACCTGGGATAGTGGGTGGCTTGGTCAAAAAGGTGACGGTGGGGGAGGCAGAAGGCACTATCGAATTGGAAGCAGGTACCTACTCGATTGGATTCTTCATTGATAAAAACGATAACGAGAAGCTCGACACAAACTTCCTGGGTGTTCCCAAAGAGCAATTTGGTTTTTCAAACGACGCTATGGGCCGATTTGGTCCGCCGTCGTTCGAGGCTGCTTCGTTCACCCTAGACGAAGAAACGATTTTGATTATGAGGGCGAGGTAGCCTTAAAAAGAGGTTGTAGTTGCAGCCTTGCATATCGAGGCCGATGTTATGGCTCTGATAAGGTGATTGTAAAAAATTCCGCGTAAAGTTGGCCTCGAAGGAAACGGGCTTTAGGTCAGCCTCAGCAACCATCGCAGCAAAGTCACTCAGACGAAAATTTAGGATTGCAGATGTCAAAGATACTCTTGATTGCCTTACTTATTTGTTCACTCGCAGGCTGCGGAGGCGGTGGAGGCGGCGGGTCTTCTGCGTCCTCGCCGGCGGCGGCTTCTGGGTCCTCAAATTCAACGTCAAGTTCATCGTCTTCATCAAGTACATCTGCAACGTCGAGCAGTAGCGGTAGCTCAAATTCAATGACCGGCCAGCAAGACACATCATCCGAAGATGCATGGGCCAGCACCGCTCGCTCTAGATGGCAATGGGCGGATTTAGAGGGCAAGACTGATTATTGCAGGACCCCTTCGATTAGATGGGGGGCAATATCTGGCTTTGATGCGAATCAGGACAATAAAAACGACGTGCTTTTGGCGATAAGTTGTTATCAGGGTGAAACGGACAACTCAACGCAACACAATATTCAAGTGCTACCCGCGTGGCGCATGTTCTGTAGCGAACCTGACTCGAAATCGCACTATGACTGCACGCAAGAAAAATTTGGTGTGACCGAGATCAACGCTGCAGGAGTGGATAGTGGTGGCGGCAGTCCGTATCTGCACGTCATGGAAACCCCTAGGGATGTTAACGGCGACGGCCTTCCAGATTTTTGGTACGTCTTAAATCGTGACGATGGAAGACCCGGTTTTGATCACGACAACAATCAGGCTGATGCTGACTTGTTGCGAGATCTCTGTGGAGACAAACCCTCGGGAGGAGCATCTTGGGATTGTACGCGACGTAGTGACCAATCAATGTTAATGAGCAACAGCGATGGTTCGTATGAAATAAAGAAAATGCCTTGGACCGAGGTGAATGCGCAAGGGGTGGTCATGCTACGGACTGACGACTTTAGCTTTGACCTTTTCAGCTTTAACTATGAGGGAAGGGTGCTCGCCGCTAGATATAGCGGGGGCGTTTTCGAGGACGTTTCGAAGGAATATGAGGGTTACGTTAACTCCGATCTGATTGACGGTCAGCCCTACGTAGCCAGCTTTTTTCATGAGTCCGTCAATTATGTAGTGACGCCCAACGTTTCCACCGAGGTCGCAGGATATTCGCCAGACTACGGAGATTCTTACCATACGGGACTCAGATCGGGCGAGCATTTGGGGTTCACGCTTTGGAGATTCGATCCCGGCGTTGGCTTTGCCGTGAGCGATTTCTACATTCCTGAAGACGAGGCGATTTTTAGTCTCCAATTGGAAGAAGGGGGAGAGACTCGACAGGCCCTGGGTGCGAAGATCCTCGACATCCCGGTAGTTTGGCCGAACTGGCATTTTTCAAACTTTACGAAACTGTTACCAGACGAAGACCCGATACTTGTCATACGCCAAGAGCCGGACGGTGGAATTACCATGGGCAGCTCGTTCAAAGCCCCCGTGAGAGAGGACGTTATTTACTCGAACAACCCTAACTCTAGCGAAAGCGGCAAGGGTATTTCGGAGACGCTCTTTAATATGGCCGGCCCAGTCGAGGCTTTCTACATCCGCGAGGGGCAATTAGAACGGCGAACTCGATCTGTATTAGAGGGAGATGTAGGTTGGAATATCCCTGGCATGAAATTCCAGGATCTAAACGGGGACAGCTTTACCGACTTAGTGACGATCACAGGCGGGGAACAGAGAGGTAGCGTCTACATTAATGATGGAGAGGGCACCCTTAACAAAGTGAACATGATGGAGCACTGGCCAGAAATCGAATTTCTTGATGTGTCTGCCGAAGAATTCTCGCACGGGGCGTTGGCAACTCAGCTTGATGAGGATGACAAACTTGATTTGATGATTTGGGTAGAAGGCGGTACGCGAAAATGGTGGGGAGAGGAGAACACCTGGACACCGGGCGACGTCTACATTTTGGAGGGGAATTACAGCTTGGAAGATTTTGGAACCTTGTCGAGCGGGAAAATGCATGAGCTTGTGGAAAGCTGTTTCTCGACGCCTAGCAGTTTCTTCAAAAAGAGTCGGTGCGTTTGGTGAAAGCGACCCCTCCCGCAGGAGCGCGACGCGGCCGTTTTGTGGACCCTTTTCATTAT
>DORE01000274.1 GCA_003514305.1 Gammaproteobacteria bacterium
AAGCCTGAGCTATCTAACAGTTTCACCATTGGGGTCACTGGGTCCATCGGTGAGATGGATCTGACATTGGACTACTATCGAATCGATATAGACGATCGCACAAACGCTATCTCAACTCGAGCAGTGTCCACTGATCCGACGTCTGGTTCCGCTTACGCGAACTACCAGGCGCTTGATGCAGCCGGAGTCGCTGGTGCGAACTCGATTGGCGGTGTGTTCTACTTTACAAACGCGTTCGATAGCCGTACCGAAGGCGTTGATTTCGTAGCCACTTTGCCACTTGGAGATTCAACAAATGTCTCCGCTGCAATCAACTACACTGAGAACTCATTTGAATCGGATCCAAGCGTCTATCTCAACGCTGAAAATCGTTACGACTTCGTCAATGCAGACCCTCAGTGGCGTGGTATATTCACTGGTATTCAACAGCTGGGCGATGACCTTCAGCTCATTGCTCGACTACAATGGTTCGGTGAATCTACAAACTCCAACTCTGGTGGTTCAGGCCCTGGCGGACTTCGGTTCCAGACGCTGCCTGATTTCTACCAGTTTGATTTAGAAGGCCAGTGGCAAATCAACGACATGTTTAACCTATCTGCTGGTGCTCGAAACATGTTCGATGAATATCCCGACCGTGACACCATCAGCGACTTCTGCTGTGGCCGTGTCTACTCTTCAGGTACGTTCGTCCCATGGCAGGGTGGTTACTACTATGCCCGCCTCAGAGCTGATTTCTAACCTCAGCGAGATCGGAAGAGGAAAAGGGGTGGCAGTAGCCACCCCTTTTTTTTACCTATGAATAACGCGAATAGCCGCCTGCTCTGTGAAGCCAAAAACAATAAATTCTGTCATTCCAAACAGGCCTGGAGGTTAAATTCTTGCACTAAGCACTTAAAGAGAAAGATCTTGCAAGTTTTTCTTGGTTTTTCCTGGCCGGGAACAGCTTCTCGACTTTAGCTCTCGAGCCAATCCGTGATAGAAACTGTTAAACCGGACGTAAAAGGTTCATCAACATGACCTGGCAAAAAGAAGTAGATGAAATACGTGAGCGCGAAGCGCTAGCTAAGAACATGGGCGGAGAGGAGCGCATCAAGCGACAGCAAGACAGCGGCCGTTTAACCGTAAGAGAGCGGATTTCGACCCTTGTTGACAATAACTCATTCCATGAAATCGGGGCACTGGCCGGCAGGGCCAATTATGATAACAGCGGCAGCCTGCAAGAATTCACCCCATCGAATTTCGTTCTCGGCACAGCCAGTTTGGATGGACGTAAGGTCGTCATCGGTGGCGATGACTTTACTGTGCGCGGTGGCGCGGCGGATGCAAAAATTGGAGACAAATCGGGCTATGGAGAGAAGTACGCTTTAGAAATGCGGCTTCCACTCATACGACTTGTTGACGGGAGCGGTGGTGGCGGTAGCGTAAAAACGCTCGAAATGGTCGGATACTCCTATGTCCCTGCCTTGCAGGGGTTCAACACCACGATGGAACTTATGGGACAGGTACCCGTAATTTGTGCCTGCATGGGCTCTGTCGCTGGCCTAGGCGCAGTGCGTGTAACCATTTCTCATTTTTCATTGATGATAAAGGAAACCAGCCAGTTATTTGTCGCTGGCCCTCCGGTCGTGGAGCGTGGCTTTGGTAAACACGTAGAAAAAAACGATCTAGGCGGTTCACAAATTCATGCGCACGTGAGCGGCGCGGTTGATAACGAAGTTATGAGTGAAGAAGAAGCGTTTCTGACAATAAAGCGGTTTCTTTCATACTTACCCCAGAATGTGTGGCAATTGCCCCCAACTGTATCCTGCGATGATCCCGTCGATCGGCGAGACGAGCAGTTAATCTCTGCAATACCTCGGAATCGCCGCGAAATGTATGAAATAAGTAACATCATCAATGCTATCGTCGACCGCGATTCCTTTTTTGAAATCAATCCAGCGTATGGCCAATCATTGACTGTTGGGCTGGCTCGACTGGACGGCCATGCAGTGGGCCTTATGGCAAACAATACAAAGCATCACGGCGGTGCGGTCAATGCCGCTGCCTCGGAAAAAATGATGCGCTTTGTTGATCTCTGCGACACCTTTCATTTACCCATGGTCAATCTGGTCGATAACCCTGGCTTTTTGATAGGAACAGAAGCTGAACAAGAAGGCACTGTGAGATTGGGAAGCCGAGCATTGATGGCTGTCTATCAGTCCAGCATCCCGTGGGTTTCCGTCATCATCAGGCGCTGTTATGGGGTGGCAGGTGCTGGGCACGGAAAATCCGATGGACTTAATCTCCGCTATGCCTGGCCGTCTGCGGACTGGGGATCCCTGCCCATCGAAGGCGGCGTTCAGGCTGCCTATAAGCGCGATATTGAATCAGCTGAGAATCCAGAACTTCGAAGGCGCGAACTTGAAGAAATGTTAGAGCAATACCGCTCCCCACTTCGAACGGCGGAAGCGTTTGGGATCGAGGAAGTCATTGATCCAAGAGACACCAGACCCCTATTATGTGAGTGGATAAAACTCGCCTATGATTTGCTGCCAAGTCAGGTGGGGCCTAAAGCGCGGACATCCAGGCCCTAAATCACGACACCATGATCATGGTTCTACTAGCGCATCAATCCGATCCATGTTGGCGCTGCGAGGATGTATTGCGCTTCGCACCTCAGCATCAAAAATTTGTACCATTCTGCTTGTTGAATCATAGGCAGGCCAATTGGGGAGCCCCGGGCCATTGGGATTCCCGCTGCTGGCAAAGTTGAACCAGTAGTCGGCAATTTTTTCAGACAACATATAATCTTGCGGCTCCCAACCTATCCCAACAACGTCCAAGTTATCGAACACATAGGCGAGCTCTCCTGAGTGATAGGCTCCCAAAGATCGGGCTCCTCCATCGCCATGTAAGTCGGGCCTGGCCGGCACGTACAAACGAAAAACTGGCGCCGGGCGCGAAAAATAATAGACATAGGCAGCATCATTGTTAGCGCTCAGCAACTGAGCCCAATCTCTGACCGTCCGAATAAACCCATTGTCGCCAGCGATTGTCTTCTGAGCAGAAATTGGGGATTGGTCAATCAGAACCTGATAGCCCGATTTCAGCGAAAGACCAATAGACCCAAAAGTGCGGGTAATATAGGAATCCAGGTCGGCCTCTGAAATCTCAGCTGCGCCTTCTTGCAGCCCAAAGTATTCATCTGCAAGAGCACCCGCCATGACTGGCAGATGGTTGTATTCCCCCCAAGCGAAAAGATTTCCTGGTGCCTCGGGAAGAACCCAACCATCGATGATTGGTCCATTAGGATTGCCCTCAGATAACGTCATCGCAGTAATTTTCTGCGGTGATAGCTCACGCATGGACGCCAGCGCCACAGCACCCGAATCCATGATTCCTATTGACTCCAAAAATTTGATCCCTCTGGCATGAGCTGAATCTGCTCCGCCTTCGAGACCGCGCTGTAAGCGCACGCAACCGCTAGAAGGGGATTGCCCAATGACCCGGTGAATCAGATCGGACGTCAGGGGAGAAGCCATAAGCAGACATACGTCTTCACCACCGGCAGACTGGCCGAAGATGGTAACTCTCCCAGCATCCCCGCCGAAGTGCTCGATATTTTCCTGCACCCATCGCAGCGCTGCGATCTGATCCAACAGCCCATAGTTACCCGAAGAAGCGTTCTCTGACTCTGCAGTCAAGGCTGGGTGCGCCAAAAATCCTAGCGGCCCAAGACGGTAATTTGCCGTCACGACCACTGCGCCCCTGGCAGCCAAATTGGAACCATCAAAAATTTGCGCTCCACCATGACCTGCGGTGTTGCTGCCTCCGTGAAACCAGACCATGACAGGTTGATTTGCATTGTCATCGGCGGCAGCGGTGAAAACGTTAAGAGTCAGACAATCCTCCGACCGATCCAGTTTGCCACGGGCATAAACACTGTTGTCTGTATTTCTTGCCTGCCAGCATGCGGGACCAGAGCGTTCAGCTAACCGAGAACCCGAAAAAACAACAGGAGGCTCCGGTGGCTTCCAGCGCAGGCTCCCAACTGGAGGCGCAGCGAATGCTATCCCCCTAAAAATTGAAACATCACTGGAGAGCGCTGAAGGTAGGCCTTGATATCTTCCTGCCACGGTGTCGACTTCGAGAATTTGTGCGGCGACCACCTTCCATCCCAGAGTGACGAGAAGCGCCAAGGCAGACTTTCTCAACATGGATTTACCTGCTAATTAATTTCAGTGGAAACCAGTAAAGCAGGTTTTGCTCCAGCAAGATACCTCCAGGCTGGGCGATGTCTAAAGAAGCTAGCAGTTAGGACCCCGGAGTATACGAGCCTTAGAACTATAACTTCTGGCTTATCGTCATGCGCTTTGGATCACTGATTAGTATTTTCCTGGTCGCCACCGGAACTATCCTGAGCAAGCGCTTCTGAAAAACCCCTATGGTTGGGCCCGCGGAAGTTCAAAACGTAGAATTGCTCCGTATTCCTCATCAGCCAATGCGTAAAGATAGCCATCAGGCCCCTGCTTGACTGCCGTGATCCGAGCGCCAAGACCTCTCAACAGGCTTTCTCTTCTAATCTCCTGACCACGAGAATTAAAAACAATCCGTTCGACATGCCCTGTTCCCGGAATGCGGCCTTCCAGCATGGCTCCGACAAACAGATTCCCCTGCCATGACTCGACTTTGTCACCTGTGTAGAAGGCCAAGCCAGCCGGCGCAATTGAAGGCCACCATATAATCTCCGGCTGGACAACACCATTCTGCCATTGCCTGTCGCTGACCCAGTCGCCGCGATACTGCCTACTGTAGGAAGCCTCCGGCCAACCGTAATTAGCGCCGGGCCTAATAATGTTGACCTCATCACCACCTTGAGGGCCATTTTCAGATGCCCACAACTCGCCTGTCACCGGGTGGAAATCCATGCCGATCTGATTGCGGTGACCGAAGGAATAAACTTCAGGCAAAAATTCGCCCGATTCCAGAAACGGGTTGTTTGCTGCTGGAGAGCCATTGATGTCGAGGCGGAGCAGTTTGCCATAATGCACTGAGGGGTCTTGAGCATAATCGCCCAAACCCATATACATATATGCGCCCCCCACGGACATCAGAAGGTGACCGTCCGGCTCAAAGAGCAACTTGGCTGCAGCTATGCCGCGATCTAATCCCTTCGCGACGAAAATTTCCTCAACATTGACCAACTGCTCACCATCCAGCGTCGCTCTGACAAGCGCAACAGTCTGCTCGATTTCACCTTCAACCTTGATGGGTTTGGTGTAGCTTAAAAACACCAAGGCGTCGTTATCCGGATGTAAGGCAATTGACATAAGCCCTGCTCGAAAGACTTCCGAATAAACGTCGGGCACGCCACCCACGGCATTAGGCAGCAATAATCCGTCCCGGATGAGCCTAAGTCGCCCCGTATAGCGTTCAGTCACCAGAATATCTCCATTGTTGCGAAAAGCGAGATCAAACGGATTTGCAAGACCCTGCGCCATAGGCACCACGAGAATATCGCCAGTGTCAGATGAGCGAATAACGCGCGGCTGCGCGAATTCGGACTCAAAGTCTCTTTCAGATTGACCATGACCGCCCACTGAAAAAATTGCGATCCAAATTGAAACGGCCGTACGGAAAACAGCGGTGTTCATGGCTTTATGTGGCATTAGCTTTCACCTCACAATGGTTTGTAGATTCTGAGACAGCATAAACCTGTACCCTGCTCAGTTCCAGATTGGCGATTCACATTGTCAGCACCTTCGAATTCTGAGATAAAGAAACCCCGAACTGCCCAGTTGAGGTTTCCGGCATGAAAGCTATAAGAGTCCACGAGAACGGCGGCCCGGAAGTTTTGTCTTTCGAAGAAGTTGAGATTCCCTTCATTGGCGAGGAGGAGGTACTGGTTAAAGTCGAGTCGGCCGGCATAAATTTTATCGACACATACCAGCGCAGCGGCCTCTATCAAATACCTCTCCCTTCGACGCTAGGTCTAGAGGCCTCCGGGACAATAGTGGACGTCGGGACAAACGTCACTGGATTGAGAGTCGGCGACAGAGTAGCCTACACCAATGTTGCTGGCGCCTACGCAGAGTATGCAGCCGTGCCAGCAGACAAGCTAGTCTCTATCCCCGAAAGCGTGAGCTTTGACCAAGGCGCTGCTGCCATGCTTCAAGGTTGCACTGCACACTATCTGTCCATGTCGACCTACAAAGTTCAAGCGGGGGACCGCTGCCTGATTCATGCTGCTGCCGGGGGGGTCGGTCTACTACTGATTCAGATGGTGAAAATGCTTGGCGGCTTTGTCATTGGCACGGTCTCAACCGAAGCAAAGGCCGAACTGGCCCGCAACGCCGGCGCGGACGAAGTGATCCTTTACAATGATCGGGATTTCCAGTCAGAAGTCTTGAAAATCACCGATGGCGCTGGCGTCAATGTTGCCTATGATTCAGTAGGCGAAGCAACCTTCGCCAAGAGCATCGATTGCTTGTGCCGGTTTGGTCACATGGTGCTCTATGGCAATGCCAGTGGCCCAGTCACTGAGTTCAATCCTGCCACTTTGGGACCCAAGGGCTCATTGTTTTTAACCCGCCCGACCCTGTTTGATTACCTGGCGTCTCGTGAAGATCTTGATTGGCGTAGCGGAGACGTATTTAGATGGATAAGCGAAAATAAACTGAACCTACGAGTAGAGCACTTCTACTCTCTGTCAGAGGCGCAGTCTGCACACCAAGCACTGGAAAGCCGACAGACCACCGGAAAAGTGATACTAAGACCCTGAGAATCCAATTACTAAAAAGAAAAGGACAGCAAGCATTATGAAAACTAACATCTTGAAGACCGCTCTGATTACCGCGTGGTTTGGTCTGACAATCAGTCAAAGCAGTCTCGCACAAAACATTGATTTCGGTCGTGCCGAGGTGCTGGTAAAAGTACCAGCCTCCTATGAAGCCTCACAAGCAACTCCTTTGATCGTCTTACTGCATGGTTACACTTCAAGTGGCCAGAATCAGGACAGCTATTTCAAGGTAAGTGATTTGGCAGATGACTATGGTTTTCTATTCGTTGCGCCCGACGGTATCCAAGAAACTGGCGGGGCACAAAATCGGTTTTGGAATGCGTCTGACGCCTGCTGCAACTTTTTTGACGCGGAAGTCGATGACAGCGCTTACATTCGCTCAATCATCGACGAAATGAAACAACGCTACAATGTAGACAGTAATCGCGTTTACTTGATTGGCCACTCCAATGGCGGCTTTATGTCATTCCGCATGGCATATGAGCATTCAGACACCGTTGCCGCAATCGCCAGCCTTGCCGGCGCCAGTCACCTTGAAGCACGCGATGCGCCACCCCATCCAGTGCATGTTCTGCAAATTCACGGCACAAATGACGAGACCATAGAATATCAGGGCGGCGACATCATGAATAATCGCTACCCGGGCGCACTGAATTCAGTTCGACGTTGGGCCGACTATAACGGATGCAGCCAGGATGGAGTTGGGCGCGAACTGCGCGATCTGGAAGCGAGCCTGCCGGGCCATGAGTCCGGTGTGCTGAAATTTGAAGTAGGTTGCAAAGCAGGAGGCTCGGCCGAGCTGTGGACTATTTCGGCCGGCACGCACGTCCCCGTTCTGTCAGAGACTTTTTCCGCTCAAATAGTTGAATGGCTTCTGGCTCACCCAAAGAATAACTAGCGAGGCGATTCAAGAGAGCGGACAGGAAGCTCGCGAGTTACTCCTGTCCGCGATCAGCACAATTATGTTCGTCTACCACTCGACCTGCTTTCCCTGCCAGTCAAGAAATGTAATCGGCAGTTCTGGCGACAATCCGTCTTGAATACTCATTAACTGACTCGCGACGAAGTCAGGGGTAAACAGTTTTTCAGGGTTGATATTCTTCTGAAAAGGTTTTGACAGCGGCGTGTCCGTAGTCCCCGGATGAAACAGGAGAAACTGAACCAGTTTCGCTTCTCGGTGATATTCCAAAGATGCCGTTTTCATCAGCATATTTAGGGCCGCCTTGGACGCACGGTATGCATACCACCCCCCCCTTTCATTATCACCAATACTGCCGACGCGCGCGCTTAGCGCTGTGACTATACAACGTTTCCTGACGCCTTTGAGTAGGGGCTTTAAAGCCTTCACCCACAGCAGAGGAACAAAAGCGTTGATCCGCATTACCGCGTTTAAGTGGTCAATTGAGGCGTTTTCCAACCTTTTTTCTGGTGACATGCCCTCGTTATGCAATATGCCATTAAAGATCGTAATCCGATCGAATGCCATGCCAGATTCTCGCAGAACAACACATATTTGATCGATTGATGACTCGGTGTAATCACATTGCAGCCATCTCAAAGAGTTGCTATCCGATAGTTCCTTCCGGTTGTCTGCTTGGCGACTCACTGCAACAATAAAGTCCCCCTGTTCCAGGCCCTTTTTGATCAAAGCCTGAGCGATCGCGCTACCTGCACCAAGAATCAGATGCTGCATACGATTCAGCTATTCCGCTTGGTTTGTGAACGTTCGGTGGCTGCGTTAGCGGATATCTTATAGCAAGCCTCTTCATCGCAACGGGAAGAACCAGTGAGGAGAAGCGAGATCTGGCTTCGATACCTGGCAAAAAACAGATAGCCAAGATCAGCGAACCAGCGCACTACCGGTAGGCGTAAAAGCCTCAACCATTTGTGACGTCCGACTATCGCCCATGCCCGTTGGGTTACATCGAGCCCAAGAATCAGCGTCCCATTGGCCAACTGCCCATGAAGCATGCTATACGCTTTAATCGGGTCAATCTGTGGAAAGTGATGTCCGAAATCTGGCTGATTAATATCTTCCAAACAGATCTTTTCGTCCAAGTCATATCGGCGCAATTGCTTCATTTCCGCCGAACAAAGAGGGCAACGTCCGTCATAAAATATTGTCATAGAGATGTCTTTCAT
>DORE01000082.1:0-6845 GCA_003514305.1 Gammaproteobacteria bacterium
TTCACTGATTTATAAAGCTCACCTACGCCAGATCCGTGTAGGGCAGAAATAAAGTGAATGTTCGCGAAATCCACAAAAGCAAAACGTCGCCTGATATCGAGACGAACCTTATCCTTAGCGGCCTCGTCCGTCCCATCCCATTTATTAATGCCTATCACCAGCGCTCTGCCAGTTTCAATGACATAGCCAAGTAGATGCAGATCCTGCTCGACAATGCCTTGCTTGGCATCGATGATCAATATCGCAACATGGGCATCTGCGATCGCCTGCAGAGACTTTACAACGGAGAATTTTTCAACCGTTTCCCTGGTTTTCCCCCGCTTGCGAATACCGGCTGTATCAATCAGCGTGTAGGCTTTACCCCGACGCTCGAATGGAATGTAAACACTGTCTCGCGTCGTTCCGGGCTGGTCGTAGACCACGACCCTTTCCTCCCCGAGCATTCGATTGACTAGAGTCGATTTACCCACATTCGGCCGGCCCGCCACCGCAATTTTAACTCCACGAGGCGTGATCTCATGGACTTCCTCATCCACTTCATTATCCGCCAGAATCTCAAGCAGCAGTTGCTTGACGCCCTTGCCTTGCGACGCAGCAATAGTAAAGAGTTGCTTCACTCCAAACCCCGCAAATTCCGCGGCGGCTTGGTCAGGATCAATACCGTCAACTTTATTCACCACTAAATAAAAGGGCTTCGAGCCTTTACGCAGATACTCCAGAATCTTTGAGTCATCGGGTGCCGCGCCGTCCCGGGCATCAACCATGAACAAACAGATAGTTGCCTCCTCAACAGCTCTCAAAGACTGCGCGGCCATTTCGGTGTCGATGCCTTTCTCGTAACCAGTAATGCCCCCAGTGTCGATCACCAGAAAGTTCTTTTGTTCTAGCCTGCCTTCCCCGTACTGTCGATCTCGGGTCAGGCCCGGAATATTGGCGACGAGCGCATCTCGGCTTCGGGTAAGGCGGTTGAAGAGTGTAGATTTACCGACGTTTGGGCGGCCAACAAGAGCAATGACAGGTTTCATGCAGCGGGCCTGTAAGGATTTTACTGGTGTCGGTAGCGGGTTCTTGCTACTGCAGCCTGTAGGCTGCCAGCGTGCCGCTGTTTCCGAATGTGATTAGGCGGCCTAAATCGGTGAGCAGATTCGCTCTAACCCCATCATCATCCACCCGAGTGCGGCCAACGATCCGCCCGTCAATCTGCGAAATCAGATGAACGTAGCCTTCAAAATCGGCAACAGCGACAAAGTTACTGATGGCTGTCGGCGCGGTTATACTCCGGTACTGCAAGTCTTCATTTTGCCAAACGATGTCTTCGCTTTCGTCACGTACCGCTATTATATGCCCTTTATCGTTGCAGTAATAAAGGTTACCAAAGCCCTGCGTAATACCATGATAGCTTGAAGCATCCTGCAAACCCCAAACTATACGGCCCGTAACAACATCCAGCGCTATCAAGTTTCCTTGGTAGCTTGACGCGAAGATGCGATTTCCATCGAGCAAAAGGTCGCCGTCAATATCGATTACTCGGTCAATGTCATAGCGTCCCTCTGGAACTGCCACCCTCTCTTCCCAACGCCATACGCCATCATCTGCCGAGACCGAGACCAAAGTGCCATTGCTGAAACCGGCGACCACGGTATCGGCTGGCGTGAAAACAGGACGACTGGTCCCTCTAAGGGTTAAGGGGGGCTGAGTCGACTCATAGATCCAGCGCTGTTTACCAGTATCATTATCAAGAGCAGTCACTTTGTCATCGACGGTTTGCACAACCACAATATCATCGTTAATGATGGGCTGCGCAACCACCTCAGAAGTTACCTGACCAACCCAAGCTGTCTCACCGTTCGACTGATCAAGCGCAATGACCTCGGCATCTCGAGTACCAACAACGACCAATCCTCCACCAGCGCCAACACCACCGGTGATCAGCCGCTCATCGAGACGGTTACGCCAAAGCACGTCGCCTGAATCGAGATTAACGGCCAACACTGTGCCATTTTCGCTTGCAGCAAAGATGACGCCGCCTGCGATGGCAGGCGTAATTTCAGTGTAGTTGTTACCTTGCCCATTGCCAACATCAACGCTCCATAAACGATCGAGACTTACCTCAGCTACAATGTCCGACAGCTCCATAGGCGGGTTAACTTCTTCGTCCGAGTCGAACCATTCCAGTGGATTGAGATTCACCCCGGCACAACCGGCAAACAACAACGCAACACTCAACCCCATGACCACCCTAAGTGCAGCTCTTATGGCTTGATACAAACTCATTTTGCGTACTCTCGAAATCATTTTTTCAACTATCATCGGGGAGATTTTCAAGTTTCATGCGAAGACCATCGCTGCTGGAGCCCGCCTGCTGCGCAACGGTATAGGCATCGCGAGCATCCACTAAACGACCCAGAGCGAGATAAATATCACCGCGTAACTCACCAAAGCCACCTTCAAATGCGCTCGGATTAAGCTCATTCAACAGTCCAAGTGCACGCTCTGCATCCCCCTGGGCCAAGATCACCCGACCGAGACGCAGACTTGCAGTAAGAATCAAGCCCTCATCAACTTCGCCCATGAAACCCTGACTACGGTTTTGCAGAATCCACTGCAAGTTGTCCTCAGCAGCTGATAAATTTCCGCGTTTCACTGCCTGCTGAGCTGAGAACAAGGACGCAAGCTTTGCATAAATCGATGAGCCATGATTCACCCGCAACTCTTCCGCTAGATCGATCACCCGAGCACTGTCGGTGTCGGCGACCTGCTCTCCTTCCTCAATCAGGGTAATGCTCAGAATTTGCTCATACAGATCGGAGGCTTCTTCCGCCTCGCTAGCCGTCGAGTTTTCCCAAACCAACCAGCCCGTAATACCAGCAAACAAGGCGATTACAGTGTAAATCAGCCCCTTGCCATTTTCTTCCCACCACTTCTTGAGGGCTTCAACACTCTCTTCTTCTGCGGCATGCAACGCCACGGCACTCTCCTTTTTTACCTGTCTCCAGCACGGATCCCGAGCCGAAGGAATTTTCCTGAACGTTCCGGCAACACCGGAGCTTGAAATTCCCAAATTCTAACCGTTTAGCCAATACGACGCACGAATGTCTGGGGTAAATCCAGCCTATGCTTCAAGCAAACGCGCAACTTCAGCAGGAATTGTGCTCAGCTCTGCTGACGAAGTTTCACCTGCGCCGGCCAAGTTCCTGATTTTGGCGCTCACTGGAGAGTCTTCGCCCGCCGTTTCGAGAACCACCGCAAAGCGCGCACCTGCACTAAAAGCCCGCTTGATCTGGCTGTTGTATTTGCCTCCCCCACAGTGCGTTACAATGCCCCGGCCTGGACACAGCGCTCGAATTTCTTCGGCCAACCGAAGAGCGAGCGAAAACAATCCTTCGCCGTTTGTCAGCACGTAGGCATCTACCGGACGCCGATAGGATTCTGGAACCCGTTCCAGTGTTTCAAGCATCAAAACCAAACGCTCAACTCCCATCGCAAAGCCAGCTGCTGCGGTTGGCCTGCCTCCCAGTTGCTCTGCCAGCCCGTCATAACGACCGCCTCCACACACAGCGCTCTGCGCGCCAAGCTGTTCAGTAGTCCATTCAAAGACGCAGTTATTGTAGTAATCCAGTCCTCTCACCAAGTTGGGTTTGATTACATAATTGATGCCAACCGACTGAAGGATCTGCTCAAGCACCTCAAAACGATCGCAGCTATCCTGACTGACAAAGTCGGACAGGGCTGGAGCATCCGCGAGAACCGACTGCACAGCAGCACTCTTGCTGTCCAGCACCCGCATCGGGTTGCTGTGCATCCGCCGTCGCGCATCGGCATCAAGCTCACTTTCGTGGGCTTCCAGAAAGGCGGTTAAAGCCCGCCCATAGGCACAGCGATCATGAGCACTGCCTATGTTGTTCAATTCCAGTTTGACGAACTCCAACAAGCCCAACTCTTGCCAAACGGTGGCCGAGATCTGAATGAGTTCTGCATCGATGTCTGGACCCGACATTCCAAACGCTTCTACGCCGAACTGATGAAACTGCCGGTATCTGCCTCTCTGCGGCCGCTCATGTCGAAACATAGGGCCTTGGTACCATAGCCGCTGCTGTTGGTGATACAGCAAACCATGCTGATCTGCGGCGCGAACACAGCCCGCAGTGCCTTCTGGCCTTAAGCTAAGATTATCTCCGTTGCGATCGTCAAAGCTGTACATCTCTTTTTCGACTATATCTGTAACTTCCCCAATTGAGCGTTTAAACAATTGGGTTTGCTCAAGAATCGGAAAGCGTATCTCGCGGTATCCGAAGCGTTTCACCACAGCAGAGAACCGAGACTCTAGAAATTGCCACGTCGGCGAGCCCTCTGGCAGGATATCGTTCATGCCTCTTATGGCTTGTATTTTTTTCATAGATATGGCCCTTCGATCTTAATCAGTAGCGATGAGGTCTTTTTGAGCTTTTTGCTTAGCAGCTACTTTTTCACGGACCATGTTTTCGAGCTCATCGAGCAACTGATCGTTTCGGATCTTGTGGTGCGGTTGCCCTTCCACATAAGCGAGGTTATTCGGATTCGCTCCGGTCAATCCGATTTCCGCGACCTTTGCCTCACCCGGACCGTTTACAATGCAGCCGATCACCGCAACGTCGATTGGCGTAATAATGTCTTCCAGCCGACGTTCCAGCTCGTTGACCACACCGATCACATCGAAATTCTGTCGCGAACAACTCGGACAAGCCACTAAGTTGACCCCTTTGTGCCTGAGTCCGAGACTCTTGAGAATATCAAAACCCACCTTAACCTCTTCAACAGGATCAGCGGCGAGCGATACACGGATGGTGTCGCCAATGCCTTCCATCAACAGCGCACCCATACCAATGGCCGACTTCACGGTTCCCGACCGCTGCCCTCCAGCCTCGGTGATCCCAAGATGAAAAGGATTATCGATCTGGCCAGCCAGAGTGCGATAGGCTGTCAAAGTCATGAAGATTTCGGAAGCTTTAAGGCTAATTTTAAAATTTTGAAAATCCAGCTGATCAAGTATGTCTATCTGTGTCAATGCCGACTCAACCATCGCTTTCGCATTCGGCTCTTTGTACTTGCGTAGCAAAGACTTGCCAAGCGAACCTGCATTGACTCCTATACGCAGAGGTATGTCCTTATCTTTTGCGCTATCGATTACCGCTCTAATTCTATCTTCGCTACCAATATTGCCCGGGTTGATACGCAAGCAGTCGACGCCGTTCTCAAGAACGCTCAAGGCAATTCGATAATCGAAATGGATATCTGCCACTAAAGGCACATTGACCTGCGCCCGGATTTGCTTAAATGCCTCTGCCGCGTCCTGGCTAGGGACTGAGACCCTCACGATATCGACACCTGCCGCCTGCATACGCTTGATTTGCGCCAAGGTGGCATCGACGTCGGTGGTTTCCGTGTTAGTCATAGTTTGGACGGAAACAGGCGCGTCGCCGCCAATCGGAATATTGCCAACCATGATTTGTTTTGACTTTCGGCGAGCGGGCACTTGTGGGTTTCTCATGTTATTCAAAAACCCACGGTCAGTTGCACAGAGTTATCGATACGAATCTCTTGCGAGAAATCAATTTCATCGCCATTAAAAATGAGCCGAGTGCGGGATGCGTCACCCAGGAAAATCTTAAACGGTGCCATACCTTTAACTTCCAGCCTATCACCGGCTACCCGTAGGTCGCGATATTTTCGTCCGTCGCTGCTGTCCGTCACTTCCACCCAGCTCTTTCCGCTAAAACTCAGCTTGAGTGCATCGCCACCTTCTCCCGCAACGAAAATCAATGTCTTGGCGATTCCCATGCCTGACGTATTTTCTTCATCAACCTCAATTTGGTCTGTTGAGCCTTTGGGCGCCTGCTCGCCGACCGGAGCTAACTTAGAGTTTTCCAATGACAAAGCTTGAGCATCACTCACGTCTTCCGCGGCGACACCTGAAACCAAGCTGTTATTTGGCGGAACGACCGAGATCGGACCTAATGGCTGCGCTAGACCGGCAAAATCACCTGATTGGGAGATACGGGCAGGATCTTCAGACACGTCACTTACGCCAGACTCTCGGTTTTTCAACAACCAAAGCACAAGGAACAGACCTGTGAAAACCATGATTGAACCAGTCCGTGCCCACAGCGATCTTCTGGTGCGCAGTGACTTTTTTACAATTTTAGCGCCGCTTGCAATGACTGTGGGATTGATATTGACATGAGCATCATAGGCAGCCAGTACAATCGCTTCATCAAGCGACATGATTTCGGCGTAACGCTTGACATAACCTTTTGCGAAAATAGCTCCCGGTAATTTGTTGTATTCGTCTTTCTCTATTGCATTTACAAACTGAACAGTAATGTGCAGCGAATCCGAGACTTCACGCTGAGTCAGATGTTGCTGTTTCCTGGCAGCACACAGCATTTGGCCCGGCGAAAGCAGGCTGGGGTCAGCGACCGCATTGACGGTAGGCGACTCCGCCGTCGCAATTTCTGAAGACGCTTCAGTTGGCATCAGTCAATCTCTGTTGTGGTTCCTCGTATACCAGGAAGTCAAAATGAGGGGCAAGCGGTACACGAGTAGAGTAATCAACCAGTTTCTGATTATTCAATTGACTGTCGACGATGATACCGGCGAACAAGACTCCTCGGGAGCAAGGCAAGCTGCAGAATGCAGTCTCCATCACATAGGCATTAATACTGACAACCACAAATGCCCAAAGCACAGGCTTAGTAATTCGAACGTGCCTAGAGAGCGCAGCGATCATCATGTTTTAAGGCCCTAGCGCGAATGTGTCAACGGGAGTCTGCGTCTTGCCGGTGCTGGCCAAAATTTCAGCACGCTCA
>DORE01000082.1:7219-22156 GCA_003514305.1 Gammaproteobacteria bacterium
TCGGGCATGTCGCTCATGACGGCGGGTCTGATCCTCAACCTCTCCTACTAGCTGACCGCAAGCCGCCCCGATATCATCAGCTCGAGTTGTGCGTACAGTGACGGTGAAGCCCGCACGCTGGAGTATTTCGCGGAAATTACTTATCACCGAATCACTGGGGCGTTGATATTCGCTCAGGGCGAAGGGATTGAATGGAATCAGATTGATCTTGCAAGGTAGTGTTTTCAGTAAATCAGCAAGCTCGCGAGCATGCTGGCGATGATCGTTTACGCCTCTGATTACAGTGTATTCAATAACAGGGACGCGCTTGTCCTGCAGACTAGCCGAGTACTCTTTTACGGCATCGATCAAATCGGCAATCGAGTAGCTTTTGTTGATAGGCATGATACTGCTTCGCAAAACATCGTTTGGCGCGTGGAGTGAAACGGCGAGAGAAGCATCGGTATACTCTTTCATCCTCCGAATCGCTGGAACGACGCCTGATGTACTAATAGTGACCTTTCGCTTGGAAAGGCCATAGGCCCAATCGTCCATCATAATGTTGACCGCGTCCATAACTGGCTCGAAGTTCATGAGGGGCTCACCCATCCCCATCATGACAACGTTAGAAACACGTCGCTTGGCTGCTGCATCAAACCCGTGAAGCTGCTGCTGTGCCAGCCATATCTGCCCCACGATCTCTGCAGCAGTCAGATTACTGTTGAATCCCTGCTTACCTGTCGCGCAAAACCCGCAGTCAAGAGAGCAGCCAGCCTGAGAAGAAACGCACAGCGTCCCTCTCCCGCCTTCAGGGATAAACACCATCTCAACGCGTGAGCCAGATAGCACTTCGATAATCCATTTGTGGCTGCCGTCTGCGGAAGGGTAGTCCGCCACTATTTTGGGGGGCCTGATCTCAACCAGTTGTTCCAATTTGCCGCGCAACACTTTGGAAATATCAGTCATTTCATCGAGATTGAGCACCCCGCGCTGATGAATCCACTGCATGATCTGCTGGGTACGAAATTGCTTCTCCCCCAGCTCGGAGAAAAGCTCTTTCATTTTTTCTCGACTCAAGCCGAGCAGGTTAAGTTTCATGATCGCTACCTGAGATGCACCAGATACCCTGAGTGATTAGCTACGCGGACAGATCTCGTCTTCGGTGAAAAAGTAACTGACTTCCCGTTCAGCGGACGCAGTAGAATCCGAGCCATGAACCGCATTGGCATCAATGGACTGTGCTAAGTCAGATCGGATAGTGCCAGGTGCTGCCTCGGCAGGATTAGTAGCGCCCATCAACTCCCGGTTGAGCAGAACAGCATTCTCGCCTTCGAGGACCTGAACCACCACTGGACCCGATGTCATAAATGCGATGAGATCACCGTAGAAGCCTTTGCCCTGATGCTCAGCATAAAAGCCGCCGGCGGATTCGTCAGTCAACCGTAGCATCTTAGATGCCACGATTTTCAGCCCTGACTTTTCGAAGCGAGCGTAGATCTCGCCAATCACATTCTTGGCAACAGCATCGGGCTTGATTATGGAAAGAGTTCGTTCGATCACCATGATTACTCCAATCGTTTTGGTATCCTCGGAAGATCGCGCATTATACGCAAAATTGAGACCATTTTGTACGATTTTTAAGCAGGAAACTTATCGAAAAAAGCTCAATAATTCATGCGATTAGCTAGCAGCTTGCGAGTGTCAACGCATTAGGTCCGCTGCGAGCGATTCATCCTGTCGCAGAATCTAAAGCCAACCATTGTACGGAGCCCTGTCTGAGCTTTGCAACCGCCTGCGTAATGACGGCCACCGCATAGTCAACTTCCTCTTCTGTAGTGAAGCGTCCGACGGTGATTCGAACTGAACTATGAGCAAGCTCATCTGGCAAACCTAGGGCACGTAAGACATAAGAAGGCTCGAAACTCGCGGACGTGCAGGCTGATCCGGATGAAATCTCTAGCTCTCTAAGAGCCAGCATCAGCGATTCGCCTTCGACATAGCTGAAGCCGACATTGAGATTGCCAGGAACACGTTGTTCTAAATCTCCGTTGACGCTTATCGCTGGTATGCCTTTGAGGCCGTTCAGCAAGCGATTGCGCAAAGTGAGAATCCGCTCATTCTCGGCAACCATCTCATTCATCGCTATCTCGAATGCCTCTCCCATACCGACAATCTGATGAGTTGCTAGCGTGCCCGAGCGCATACCCTGCTCATGTCCACCACCGTGCACCTGCGGTTCGATTCTGGCCTTCGGCTGGCGCCGCACAAACAAAGCCCCGATGCCTTTTGGCCCATAGATCTTGTGGGCAGTGAGCGACATCAGATCGACCTTAATCTCTGATAAATCGATCGATATTTTCCCAGCACTCTGAGCCGCGTCAACATGCAACAGGACCCCATGCTGACGGGTGACTTCGCCTAGTGCCTGAATATCGTTCACCACGCCGATTTCATTGTTGACATGCATTAGGGACACCAGCGTCGTGTCTGGACGGATGGCATCAGCGACCTGTGCAGCGGTTATTATCCCTCGAGAGTCAGGCTTCAAATAGGTAACAGAAAAGCCTTCTCGCTCAAGCTGTTGGCAGCTGTCAAGCACGGCTTTGTGTTCAATCGCCGACGTTATCAGATGCTTACCTTTATCTTGATAAAACTGCGCCGCCCCCTTGATCGCTAGATTATCCGACTCGGTAGCGCCCGAAGTCCAAACTATCTCTCTTGGATCACAGTGAATCAGGTTAGCTACCTGACGACGTGCCGTCTCTACAACCTCTTCAGCTTTCCACCCAGACATATGAGACCGCGAAGCCGGATTACCAAAATTGCCTTCCAAAGTCAGACAATTCATCATCTTCGCGGCAACTCTTGGATCGACCGGATTGGTCGAGGAATAATCCAGATAAATAGGAAGCTGCATCGGAACTCAATTCTCCTGATTTCTGCGGCCTGTTGCTGGTACCCGTGAATCAATCAGGCGCGGGCCGCCTGCCGGCGCACAAGCCCTGCCATGTTTAATGTTGTGGATGCGGACAATTCGTCTAACTACATTTTTTTTGACCAAGCCAGCAAGGCTGTCGCCCTGACGCTGAGGAATATGCGCTAAACTGGCCGGGCCCAGCTCACGGTGAATGACAAGTTCAAGCATGGCGGTGACCGCATAACGGCAATTGTTAGGGAGGCGCATTAATTCTCTGCCACAAACAGGATCTGATACAGTAGTATTCAGTCACCAAGCAAAACAGTCAACTATTTGCGCCGCGCAGTGCGAGTAGCGTTAATTTATCAGCCGGCCCTATGGACCGGTCTTAGTTCTGCCACGATTGATCTTATGCACAGAACCAAGCAGGATGGTTAATGACCGACAGCGCTACTGATTAATCCGACAAGCAAAACCAAATCTCATAAAGATCGGTTGCGATCATTTAGTTGGCCAGCAAACCGATCCAGTTGCAGCTCGCGGTACGTACCGACCGCCAAGAAAGTTTAATCCCACGCAGAAGGTATCGGTCTGCTTCGGCGACAGTAGGGCGCGCCGCGGTCCGAACGGCATCATGGACGAAGCACTTGATCAGTTGGTTCAGAAGACAGCGCACGAAAAGTTTCCACGCTTTAACAATCTGCGTAGAAGTGCAGCATGTGGCCTTGTTCGCACGACAAGTGGCCCAAGCTGTTTCGAGCCTCGGCGTATCTTGCTTCTAAGTCAATGACAACCTCTATTGAGGCTCACAATGAAAGCAGACCTCCACTGCCACAGCTATTTCTCCGACGGCCAGCATCCGCCACAACTCCTAGTAGATCTTGCCGTCAAAAATCACGTTACCCACTTAGCAATTACAGATCATGACTGTTTGCTAGACTATTCAAGTGTCGTGGTTCCCCCCGAGCTGACTTTGGTGCCAGGATTAGAAATTTCCGCATGCTGGAGCGGTATTGAAATTCATATAGTTGGTCTTTGCATCAACTCCGCATCGCAAGACCTGCAAGATTTTGTCACTAGGCAACAAGAGCTCCGCCGCGAGCGCATCCGGGAAATAGACAAGAAGCTTAGGAGACAAGACATTTCTGGTTTGCTCGAGTGTCTGCAGTCCAAACCTTGTATCAGCTGGACCCGCAGCCATGCTGCTGAATTCTTGGTGACATCAGGTCAAGCCAAAGATATGCGAAGGGCATTTAATAAATTCCTGCGTCCCGGAGGTTCCGCTTTCGTCGCCGCACAGTGGCCAAAAATAGACGAAGCAATTTCAGCAATCCAACAAGCAGCAGGTATTGCGGTACTGGCTCATCCCGGCCGCTATGGACTCAGTCAGACCAAGCTTCGCAGACTTATGGACGACTTTCAGCACAATGGAGGGGACGCAGCCGAAGTCTCCTATAGCAGCATAAATCCGATTCAGCAGAAGGCCTTAACGCGGATGGCGCAAGAGAGACGCCTTTATGCATCCGCAGGATCAGATTTTCATTCGTTAGAGCGTCATTGGACAGATATTGGAAGATTCCCAGCGCTTGACGCAGCAGCCATACAAAATGCGATCTGGTTCCACCCAAGATGGAACTCATGCTGCTAATTTGTTCCGTGCAGCGCATCAGTCCGCGCCACTGCAACCCTTACTTACCCCGCTTCAGTGAGGCCACCACATCCCGAAAGACATCAAGCAGGGTTTCGTATTTATAATCAGTAAACTCCCCTGCGTCCATAAACATGCCATGCTCTTCGCAGACCTCATACTCTAGATGCTTCTGTTTGGGGTCATTGATTTTCTTCATGATTTTGCCGCAGCGGGGGCACTGAATATTTCGCACAGTGTTGTACGACTTGCCAACTTCTGGGTCGCCGCTGTCGGCGAATTCGGCCATCCAGTCGCCTTTGAGTTGCTCCGCCTCTCCATTATCGAACCACAAACCACTGCAACTTTCGCACTTGTCAATGACCACTTGACCGTGCAAGGTTTCAATCTTGAGTTCTAGCATTACAGAATTGCACTTTGGGCAGCACATCTTTGTATTCATAAAAAGCGACTTCTCAATAAGCTGTATAGGTCAAGTGTGCGGCGATCTAACATTTGCAAGAGTGCTATCGCGACGCTTAAATGAGCTATCGGAATTTTTACAAGTCTTGAGAGCACAAAAACAGGTCCATGCCACATTTTTTGTGCAGGCCAAATAATTTATCACTATTTCACACAAAAATAGCCGGCCGAAGACTCCCTTCAAGATTCAGACTCAAGACCGCCGATCGATAGACCTAGTAACTATAACTCAGGGAAATAGACTGTAACTCAGGCGATTGAATCTCGCCTACGACACACCTCGCGAGATCAGCTCGTGCCACAATGTGAACTTTGTCAGTTCGACGACCTGCTTCCAATTCCTCGCCGAGACCCTGGAGGATAAAAGACAGGGATTCGTCGGAAGGGATACGGCCCAAAGTTTCACCGTAGGTACAGAGTGTTGCATACAGGCCTTCCTCAAAGCTGGATAGGTCTTGCCGCCATTGCGAAGCAAATTCAGCTTCTGCTCGCGCCGCTCTTTCTCTAAGATCAGCGGCGAAATTCAGCGCTTCTTCCCTGATCGGTTTTAGCTGTCGCGTCAACGCCTCCAGCCTGACTGACAGGGGCTCAGTGATCCTATCAGCTGCGGCGGTACTTACCTCCGCGACCTCGCTGATCCTATTATCCAGTTCTTCCTCGAGTAACCTTAATTCGGAAACACTAACGTTAATCTGCCCGCGCAGACTTTCAATTTCAGCAAGCAGCGCATTGTAACTACCCTCATCGACGCTTCCCAAAGCCTTCAATGCCCGCACTGAGTGGGTCGCCTGCTGCACTGCTGTAGTCACCACCATTGAAAAGTCTATATTCGCTATCTGATCCCGCAGTCGCTGGTATCTGTCACCCGAACTGGAGGTTCTACTGGTCAGAGACACAGTATCCGGAGAGACAATCGGCATGGATCTTTTCATTGTGAGAAATGGGTTCTCCTGTAGCTGCAGCGCTTGCATAGCTGAGCTCAAAGAAGCGATTCCCATCCGATTGCGTCGGGTAGCCAGCGATGACCGGACCTCAAAGACAACCCCCTGATTCATCAGATAAGTAGTGGAGATCCCGCCGAGACGACGGCCAAACAGACCACTTGAGTCATTTATTTTCAGAGCCTCCCCCAATATTCCGGAGAAAAGCGAAAGATCATCTTGCAACTCCTGAAAAGAAGTTCCTTGCGCATGCCCACTGCTCGTCGCCAGACACGCGCAGAAGACGCACAAAGCTTGCTGGCCCGCGAGCCTGCAGAAGTAAAAAGTGCGTGATAACCCAAAAACATTCACTTTAGCTAAAACTCGCTTCAGCGCTCCACATCACGAAAGCTGACATATTGAGCCAACTCCTGCAGCGAGCGCAGTGTCGCATAGTCACTGTCGGCCAGCTGCTGATAACCAAGGTGCATATCCTGAAGGTCCTGCAACCGCTGCTCCTCAAAATACACGTATATCCCATCCAAACTCTCAGCGGTAGACTGCTGTGTCCTTTCCATGATCGCCTGCAGTAACTGCATATTATTTGAGGCTTGACGCGACTCGAAGCGCCGGATCAAAGACTCAATTTCTTCTGTCTGTTGTGCCTCAAACACTGCCAGGGATTGGTCGATTCCGGCACGTTCCGAGGATCCACCAAAGTATATTTCAAACCCCGAGTCATTGACTGAAACAGAAGTATCTAGGAGCAAGAGGCATAGCATAGCGAATGACGCGACAGTCGGGGCCCACTGCCAGCCCGAAAACAAGCCTGTCGATTTCGATGCGACATCATGCTCGCGCTTAAAAATTTCGAGCCCACGATCCCAATGTGGTACGCGCTGATCCTGCCATGCCAGCAACTCCCTCCTCGTCAACTTCAGATTGTCTAGCTCAACGCGACACTCCTCGCACTGAAAGAGATGTTTTTCAAACTCCTTTCTTGCATGCATCGAAAGCGAATCGGAAAAATATTCTTGCAGTAAATGGGTAGTTTTAGGGCAAGACATGCTCTTCCTCCATGGTTTGCTTAAGTTTCTTAAGTGCAGCGTAGAATCGTGTTTTAGCGGTATTTTCAGAGATATCCTGCACGTCTGCGATCTCTTCAAAGGTCATCGACTGAAAAACCTTTAGCTCAACGACCAACCGCTGAGCCAATGGCAGCTGGCTTAGTTTCTCGACGATCCGCTGATTGAGCTCAGAGTTCATCAGACTCATATCCGGCTCTTGCTGCCGATCTGCGGAAAAGCTCGCCAGCGGATCCGCCTCCCATTCCGCGTTAACCGAAATACCGGCCAACAGCCTTTTGCGCCGGTTTAAATCTATCGCCTTGTTATGGGCAATACGAAAAAGCCAACTACTGAATTTAGCGTCACCGCGAAATCGATGCAGATTGCGATAAACACCAAGGAAGACCTCTTGCAGCAAATCCATCGCGTCGCTCCGACTACCCATCAGACGCACACCTTGGTTAAAAACCCTGCTTTCATAGCGCTTGACTAGCTTTTCCCACGCTTGAGGCGAACCGGCGAGAACAGCAGCAATCAGCGCTTCATCTTCATCAATCACGCTCATAGCAGCTCATCCAAGACTCTCACCAACCCAGCACGAAGCGTTAGGGCCTCTTTCTGCGCATCAAAGGATATTGGTGTATGACGAATAGGTCGCAAGCCTTGCGGAAATAGTTTGCTCGGTGCCGACTCGTTAAAGTGAGTAGGCATGCAGCTCTTTCGGGATCAAAACGCCCCACGCGCGGTTGTAGGGATGGACTTTAGACGTGCTGCCGGACGCGTTTTTCAAACCATAACCACGCTCTACCCATCCAAAAACCGAATGCCTGAGATTCTTAACATTTTCGTAGCCCAGACTTTCTAGTCTTTCGGCAACGGCCGCTGATCGATAACCCACAGAGCAATAAACAACAATGGGTTCGGCATAATCTGGGAAGGCAGCGGCAATGGCAGTCGAGCTCTGCAAATTGGGAGCCTCGGGAATGTGACTTATGCCATACTCCTCAGGAAGCCTGACGTCGATTATCGCCGGCTTTTCATTGAGCTGCAGTGTAGCCCGAAGGCTTTCAGCGGAGACGAACTCCACTTTAGGGAAAGTTCTGGCGATTTTTAGGTCAACGTTCTGCCAGTCCATATCAAGAAGCCTCAACATTAATCACGATAAAGGCACGCCCACGAGTACTTTCAGCATGAATTGTCAAAATCCTGCGCTCGCGGGCAGTAGCGGCAACTCGAGGAAACTACCCCCCTGCTGCTTGACTGACCGGGAAAGAATTACCCTCATGCTACCGCAGAACGCTCGCGCAGCAGATGGCTCGCAGCGCCCATAAACGCGTTCAGAGAGGAGGCGATAATATCTTTACTGATGGCAACACCACTGTGTCGCTGACCGTCACATCGGATCTGAATATAGGTCACCGCTTCGGCATCAGCGCCCTGACCCAGAGCGTGCTCACCATACTCCATAACTTCAAAATCAAGCTTGATTGCATCCTTGAGCGCTCCAACGAATGCATCGAGCACACCGTTACCTTCGCCGTTTATTGCAATTATTTCTCCAAAATACTTCAGCTTTGCTTCAAACGTTTCGCGCCCTTCATGCTTGGCAATGGTGAAGTCTTCCAGGCTCAGGATTTTCGCACTATCGAGATAGTGGATGTTAAATAAAGCCCAGATCTGGTCAGGGCTGATCTCCTGTCCGGTATCCTCGGTGACTTTTTGCACGACCCGACTGAACTCAATCTGCAGCCAGCGCGGCAACTGAAACCCAAACTTGTTGGCCAGCACGTAGGCAACGCCTCCCTTACCGGATTGACTGTTTACGCGAATCACATCCTGGTAAGTACGTCCGATATCGCGAGGATCAATTGGCAAATATGCAATTTCCCAGGGGGCTCCCTCTTCGTAAATGTCCAAACATTTTTTAATTGCATCCTGATGAGAACCCGAAAAAGCAGTAAATACCAAATCGCCAGAGTAAGCCTGGCGTGGATGGACATCAATCTGCGTACATTCTCGGACCACCGAAACAATGCGATCCATGTCGTGTAAATCAAGTCCCGGATCAATACCCTGACTGTAGAGATTCATCGCCATAATCACGATGTCCATATTGCCTGTTCGCTCGCCGTTGCCAAGCAATGTCCCCTCGACCCGCTGGGCACCCGCCATCACAGCCAATTCCGCAGCAGCCACTGCAGAGGCTCGATCATTATGAGTGTGAAGGCTGATAATCACCGAATCACGATTCTGCAGCTTACGGCAAAAATACTCGATTTGATCGGCGTAAACATTGGGTGTTGCCATCTCTACTGTCGCCGGCAGGTTGATGATGGCGGGGCGCTCAGTAGTAGGTTGCCAGATCGCATTCACCGCATTACAAACCTCTACCGCAAAATCCATTTCTGTGCCAGTAAAGCTCTCCGGCGAATACTGGAATACCCATTCGGTTTCAGGCGCCAGCTCCGCGCAACGCTTCACTTCGGTTGCACCTGCCGCTGCGATTTCGAGAATGCCGGCTTCATCTGTTTTAAACACCTTTTCACGCTGCACTGTCGACGTTGAATTGTAGACGTGCAAAATTGCTCTTCGAGCTCCGCGGAGGGACTCGAAAGTTCGCTGAATCAATTCTGGACGTGCCTGCGTCAGCACCTGTATGGTGACGTCGTTAGGCACTCGATTCTCCTCAATCAAACAACGCACAAAATCAAAGTCTGGCTGAGAAGCTGCAGGAAATCCTACTTCGATCTCCTTAAAACCGACTTCAACTAGAAGACCAAACATTTTCTTTTTTTGTTCAACCGACATCGGCTCAATCAAAGCCTGATTTCCGTCTCGGAGATCGACACTGCACCATACAGGCGCAAGCTCGATCACCTGGTCTGGCCAGGTTCTGTCCCTCAGCTTAATCGGCTGAAAAGGCTTATATTTACGGTGATCAAATCCGCTGATTGGCATTCGAAAAACTCCA
Organism: Gammaproteobacteria bacterium; assembly: GCA_003514305.1. Lineage (GTDB taxonomy): Bacteria > Pseudomonadota > Gammaproteobacteria > Pseudomonadales > Pseudohongiellaceae > UBA9145. The sequence goes on from DORE01000082.1 coordinate 17,184, forward strand.
TCGCAATTGCAGCGCCTGAATCAAAACGGCTTGCCCGGGCGCCAAAAAAGAATCTTCTACTACAACATCTCATCGAGAGCCGATGTTTGCACACCGCGCCCTTTTTAATCTGATTCTCGAGGTTCCCTTGTGGAAAACCCTTCTCCGGGCTGCATCATCTTGTGAACGATAACCCTGTTTCGAGAACGCGTGATCATGGTAGTGGAACTTCGCTGGCATTTCTACATACAATTTCTATGAAATTGGTGGTTTCTTAGATTTTATAATCTTATTTTGATATATTATTAGCATAATCACCCATATTACCTGTTTAAAATAGATAACTTTCTTGTCGGATTACGGAGCATCAAATGGTGAGTTTTTAATGAAGTTAGACAAGCTAGACAAACGAATTTTGCGAGAGTTACAGCGTGAAGGGACCATCACAAACCTCGAGCTGGCGGAGCGGATCGGCTTGTCCCCCTCCCCTTGCGCTAGACGAGTAAAGCAACTTGAGGATGCAGGGATTATTCTCGGAAGAGTCACCTTGCTAAACCCCAAAAAGCTAGACTTGAAAATGACTGCATTAATTCAGATAAGCATGGATCGGCACACCCCTGATCGTTTCCAAAAATTCGAAGAACAAATCAAAACTTACGCAGAAGTAACCGAATGCTTGCTTATCACCGGACAGTCAGCTGATTATCAGTTAAAAGTTGTGGTGCCGGACATGGAGTACTATCAGGAATTCCTGTTGAATAAAATCACCCGCATCGAGGGCGTTACCGATGTGCATTCAAGCTTTATTCTGCGAGAGGTCCAAAGCACCACAGAACTGCCCCTCGACCACATTGAATCACCTTTGACTTGATGTAAGCTCTCATGGTTCGGGGAAGAAATGCTTGATCTTGTTTTTGTAAGAACGGCTCATCTTTAGAGTCGAGCCACCACTGAGGGTAAGATAATATTCTCCATTTACATGGGAGGAAGCCTTTTCCACACGATCAAGGTTGACGATAGTCGAGCGATGCACCCGCTGAAAAACCGAAGGGTCTAGCTTGGCTTCGAGCTCTTTCATGGTTATGCGCATGATGTGGGTCTTTTTTCCAACATGAACACACATGTAATCACCCGCCGCGTCAATCCAGTCAATTTCCCTGACCGGAACGAAGCTTGTCGAAGATCCATCCTTGATTGCAAGGCGGTCTATCTGTTTCTCCAGCGCGTCGCCAGTCAACAGGACATCTGTGATGGCACGTTCTGATTTTCCAGACAATGAGACCACCATTTTCAGCAGCTTTTGTTTGTCCACCGAGCTTACTTGCTCAGCTTTGCGTGCCAAACACCTATTAACTGCGGCCTTGAGGCGTTCGCGCTCAACCGGCTTCAACAAATAATCAATCGCGTAAACTTTAAAAGCATCTACAGCAAACGCATCAAATGCGGTAACAAAAACCACCATTGGCATCGCATCGCCCTGAATCTGGCTGATCAATTCGAATCCCGTTACCCCTGGCATTTGGATATCAAGAAAGACCACATCCGGCTCAAATTCCCCAATAGCTCGGAGAGCACTCCTACCATTTTCGCACTGTTCCAAAATTTCAACAGAGCCAAGTTCCTCTAGCCTTAGAGCCAGACCTTCGCGCGCAAGCCTCTCATCGTCCACAACCAGTGCGGTCAAAGGGAACTTCTCACTCTGTGTCATAGGGGATCCTCACACTCACTGCGAGCCCACGCGACGTCTCGTTTGTAAAAGTCAAAAAATGATTAGCTCCGTACATTTCGGCCAAGCGGCTTCTTATGTTGCTTACACCTACTCCTTTTGAGAAGGAAAACTGAGTGTCGCTCTCTTGCTCAGCTGACAGGCCTGGGCCGTCGTCAATCACTCTTATCTCGAGATCTTCTCCAGCCTGTGCGGCATGAATAGAAATCGTACCGCCCTGTTCCTTTTTTGATATGCCATGCTTGATAGAATTTTCAATCACTGGCTGCAACAGCATGCTAGGAACCAACCCTCGGCCGGCTTCTGAAGTCACCTTGATATCAGTTTTCAGTCTATCGCCGAATCTTACTCTTTCAATATCAAGATAGAGCTGACAGGTTTTTAACTCGTGAGCCAAGCTGACCCGTTGAAGCGGCGAGTGATCGAGCGAATAGCGGAGGAATTGACTGAGTTTGGTCAGCATCTCGTTGGCAGGCTCGGTCGCTTTAGATAGCACCAGGGTCGAGATTGCATTCAGAGTATTAAAAAGGAAATGAGGATTAAGTTGATATCGCAGCATCAACAATTGAGCCTCACTAGCCAAAGCTTCCATACGCAAACTCTTTTCTTTCTCGGCCTGCAAGAGCTCATAGTATTTGATGATGAAGTAAAGCGCGCTCCAAGACAGCATGAGCGGAAATGACGAAAAGAATAAACCATCAAAAAGCTCTTCAAAGCGAGCTGTGCGAGGGTCCAACTCCCCCCCGAGTGGCAGTGCGGAAAAATAGTTGCGAAATGGCTGCCAGACTGTCGCTGCTGCTAACGAACCAATCCAGGTGACCAGAAACCGAATTATGAAACCGCGCTCCCAGAACAGTCGATACAGGGAGCGAAGGCCAATAGTGAAAGCCATGCCAACCAACGCAACCAGTGTCCAAGTGATCATCCGAGGAACAAGGAACTCAGGCCACAGAAACAGATCTCGAAAGGACAGCAGAGCGACCCAGACTGACCAGCCCAGAGTTTGGAGAATCCAGAACTGACTTCGTTTTATCAGCGCGATCGGATTACTGGTCTTCATTCGCTAGCAACCAAAACACCGCTATTTTAAAGCCGCTACGGAAGCAGCTCGGCGATAGCGTCTCTTTCTTCAATGAGCTCGGTTTCAGACTTGTCCATCAGCTGCTGGCTGAACGCATTGACAGCAAGACCCTGCACAATCTCATAGCTGCCGCCAGAGCAGATTACTGGGAAGGAATAGATAAGGCCCTTCTCCACCCCGTAACTACCATCACTGTGGATGCCCATGCTGACGGTTTTTCCCGCTGTACCTAACGCCCAGTCTCGCATATGCTCGATAGCCGCATTAGCCGCAGAGGCCGCAGACGATGCTCCTCTTGCCTTGATTATAGCCGCACCGCGTTGCTGCACAGTGGGGATAAAGTTATTAGCAGTCCAATCCTGACCCACCAACTCCATCGCCGCAGTCCCGGCAACGGAGCAATGATGGATATCGGGATATTGGGTGGCAGAGTGATTGCCCCAGATGATCATGCTTTCCACCTCAGAGCTGTACTTGCCTGTCTTTGCAGCGAGCTGAGAAATGGCGCGATTATGATCAAGCCGCGTCATTGCTGTAAACTGGCTCGGATCTAAATTTGGTGCATTACGATAGGCAATTAGTGCATTTGTGTTCGCTGGATTACCCACCACCAAGACTTTCACGTCACGGCTGGCAACTGCATTGATGGCGGCACCCTGCTCAGAAAATATTCTGGCATTCGCTTCCAGCAGATCCTTTCGTTCCATGCCAGGCCCACGAGGTCTAGCGCCAACCAGCAGACAGTAGTCCACACCCTTGAACGCCACCATCGGATCATCCGTCGCAACGATACCGTCCACCAGCGGAAATGCGCAGTCTTCGATTTCCATTACAGTCCCTTTCAACGCATCGAGCGCCGGTGTGACCTCCAAGAGCTGCAGAATAACGGGCTGATCCGCACCCAGCATACCTCCAGCGGCAATACGAAACAAAAGGGAATAACTTATCTGACCAGCAGCGCCGGTCACGGCAACACGCACAGGTGCTTTCATGACGAGAGATGTCCTTGTAATAAACTATTTTTAGGTTTTGTCCAAGTATATCAGAAACTTCGCTGCTGTCAGAGCCCTGTCCCAAATCTGGCTCTCAGGACATCGCAGCCAATCGTAAAACAGGACGCCTCAGTATATGAACATTGCATCACCATAACTAAAGAATCGATATTCTTCCCGGATCGCCTCCTGATAAGCGTCAAGTAGCTTTTTTTGAGAGCAAAAAGCACTCACCAGCATTAAAAGGGTTGATTCCGGCAGATGAAAATTAGTGATCATCGCATCGACCAGCTTGAACTTATAACCTGGATAGATAAAGATATCTGTCTCACCCGAAAAAGGCTCCAACCCTCCGACTTTTGCGGCAGCTTCCAAACTGCGTACTGACGTTGTACCTACGGCAATCACTCGCCCGCCGCGGTTACGCGCGGTGTTGATCCGTTCGCAAGCAGAACTGTTGATCTCCACTAACTCAGAATGCATTTTGTGCTCGGTAATGTCTTCAACACGCACCGGCTGGAAGGTTCCCGCGCCAACGTGCAGGGTAATAAATGCTTGACCTACTCCCTTTTCACTTGCAGCCAAGAGCAACGATTCATCAAAATGCAGGCCGGCCGTTGGCGCAGCAACAGCACCAGGCACTCGCGCATAAACCGTCTGGTAGCGCTCTCTGTCCTGAATTTCGTCTTTTCGTTTAATATAGGGCGGCAACGGCATATGACCGAACCTATCAAGCAGATCTTGCAGGTGATAATCGGAGTCAGCAGCAAGCACAAAGAATTCACCTTCCCGTCGCTCAACTTTAAGGTTACTTCCCTGAACTAGAATCTTGTCCTCACGCGTTACAGTAAGGGCGATCCTACTACCGGGGTTTAGCGACTTGCTGGCCCGGATCTGGGCGAGTAATTGACCTCCCCCAAGCTCCCTCTCAATTAAAATTTCAACCCGGCCACCACTTTCTTTTCGGCCATACAGGCGAGCGGGGATAACCCGCGTATTGTTGAAGACCAGCACATCCTCAGGCTGAAGAAATTCGAGTAATTCAACAAACCGATGATGCGATACTCGACCGTCTTCACGCTTTAACGTCAGCATCCTGCTGGCTGAACGCTCTGACGCAGGATGCTTGGCAATAAGTCGCTCGGGCAGGGTATAAGTGAAATCGCTCAGTCGCATGACAAATCGGGAAGAGATG
>DORE01000209.1 GCA_003514305.1 Gammaproteobacteria bacterium
GAAGCAAAGCAGATCAGATAAAAACCGAAGCTTCCGGTGAACAAACGGCGATGAAAGTCACGGAGATAGCGCTGGATGTTAAGGAATGGTCCTTCGCCGCGAATCTTCAGGGTATATGGATCTACGTAGATGCGCTTGACTTGTTTTTTTTCGTCACGTATGCCCACCTCAGCGGCAAAGTTTGCATAACGAGGCGCAAACACTGTTTGAATCTGGGCGTTGGGATACGCGTCAGCAACTGCCGCGTGGAAATCTTCTAGAGAGCGAAGTTCGCCAGAAACAGTTACTCTTTGTGCGGGGTTAACTAGCCAATCCAATTCATGAGAAAGGGTCGCGAATGTGCCGCCCCAGCAAACAACGAACAATAACAGCCCTGACAATACGCCCAGCCAACTGTGCCAATCAAACCATAAACGTGAGCTTTTCCTCTCAATCTTTGCGACAGTGATTGTAGGCGTAGTTATGTCTATTTGTGCCATTTTGCTGGAAGTGACTAGGGAGTTGTCGGCGAGACGTTGGAATGAGTAAGAGACTCCTCGGCTTTTTGATGTTCTTTCGACTGGTCGCCCTTTTTGCCGAGGCGCCAGCTTATATAGCCGACTAAAAGAGCGAAACCTAGGATGACAACGTCAACGCCAATGAGCGTGGAGTTACCGTTGCTAACTGCAAACTTGAGTGCGTCACGAAAAAGCACGACATCGATTAACGGAATGAGAGCACACAGGGCCGCAAAACTCTGCAGAAGCCTGACAAATGCAAGACTTCGGTCCTTGACCATCCAAACATAGCCGGTGGCGGTCAGCAGCGTGATGATAAAGCAGTTCACTAACATGCCACCGCGGTCGGAAAGCCCCATGGGTAACAGCCTTTCTGCAAGAAAGGCGGCAGCGCACGCTAGGGCGACACCGGCAGTGCTGGCCAGCGTGAAGCGACCGACGAAGGTCACAGCAGCGCTACTGAGGGTCTTCTCGCGCTGTCGCACCCAAAGCAGATTGCCTGTGACAATTAATGCGCACACTGCTAATCCCAATAGAAAATAGATCGTTCGAAGATCAACACCTGCGAAGTTGCCAAAGTGCAGCGATGTCACTACGCTAATGCCCTGAGTAACCGCGTTTGGGTCGCCACTAGGATCGCTGTAGTTTATGCTGCTATCAGAGAGGTTGTAGGAAATACTGTAGCGGCCGTTGAAGCCTTCTCCGGTTTCACCGAATACCTCAAGTGTAGCGCCATGGTCGCCGTAGCCGGTGATGCGCGCTTGCGTAGGAATCGAGCCCCAGCGATCAACCTGTTGTTCATACAATTCATCAATCGGCGGTGACTCCCAAGCTATGTTCTGCCACTTAGCGGATGATGTAACTATCCCGGCATCGGAAAGGAGCGCCTCGGTATTACCTTGATACAGGATGAGGGCAAACGCGATCTGATAGATGATTAGTAAGTTAAAAATCAAACCAGTCACTGCTAGCATGATTGTATATGGAAGTGAAATGACGCCAACAATATTGTGAATATCCAGCAGTTGACTGCGCTCTCTACCATCGGAGCGGTAACGGAAAAAACCTCTGATCAAGTCCTTGGCATGGATCAGAATGCCAGAAAATATGATGTAGAGAAAAGCCAGAGTTACCAGACCTATAAGGTAGCTTCCCAAGGGTAGGTTAAGGCTGTAGTGAAGAATGTACATAAAATCAGCGAGAAAGAAATCCTCCATACTACCCATGATCTCGCCGGTTTTGGGGTTAATCAGCAAATAATAGTCTTCGTGAGGTATGTCCTCGTTGAGATTAACGTTAACGTAGGCGCGATAATAAGGTTCAGCTTCTGTAGGTGGATAGATGAACTGTGGTTCCTGTGGGTTATAGGCGCGTCCGTTCAAAGCAATTTCAAACACTTCGCTGACCGAGAGGTAGCTATCAGGATCGTAGTCTTCTAATTGGTAGTGAGCTTGTAAGGCCCACTGCTCGATTTCATGCCGAAAGAAGCTTATCGAGCCGGTAAAAAAGACAACGAAAAGCAATGCTGAAATAATCAGACCTAGCCAGCCGTGTGCCTCGGTGTTGTTCCGTATTGTCTCTTTTCTCATCCCAACAGCGTCTCTTGATAACCGATTACGAATTAGCTTTGAAGGAAAAAAAGTGCAGTGTTCAAAACAGCAAGTGCGAGAAAGCCGCCGCAAGCTCGTTTCCAAGCCTGCTTTCCGCAATCGCTTGAGTAGCACCACACCATGACCCCAGCCCAGATAATCCAGCCTGAGATCAAACCAAGCATAATCTTGGCATCGGCGGGCAACGGTAAGGTGTAATAAAGAGTGGCCAGAGCCATTATCGAAATCAGCAGGCCTCCCAGTATCCCAGCGAAACTTTTAGCCCACATCACAGTGCTCCCAACATGAAAAGTGCAATAGACACAATGATTCCAACAGATCCAAACTTCCAGAGCCCAGGCTTGTAATGGCCAAGAATGAATACCATGGCGATCCATGCTCCCATGATGTAGGTGACGCCTAGTAAGAAGGCAGTTAGTGCAGCGTAGGTGCCGAGCAGGAAAAGCCAGGCAAGAAAAAAGAGT
>DORE01000011.1:0-7300 GCA_003514305.1 Gammaproteobacteria bacterium
TGATCAAACTCTTCAGTTTAATCTAAAAAGTTGCCTCTTTCTTACCGCTGTCAGTACTACAAACGCTGACAAAGAAAACGACCACTACAAATGTGCTCAAAGATTAAGAAACTACTGCTGTCTTGCTCTCTACTACCGATAAAAGGTAATGAGAAACAATTAAGCTTAATATTTAAAATAAATTAACGCAGTTGCTTACTTTGATGGTTCTGAAAGGCTTCCAGTAAAAACTGTTGGCCAGAACCTAAGTTTAATTAGATCCCGTGAACCGCTCTAGCAAGCACCCACCTCTATTGCTTGATTTTCTTTTTAAAGAGCCAAATAACCCCCGTGACTTACGTCATGGAGGAGGCGCATTATACGCACTTAGTGTTGCTTAGCAAGCGATAAGCAGATAAATAAGAGATAAATCGTCCAGATCCACCTAATATGCCTGCAGGCCAAGTAAATCGTGGCCTTTAATCTGAACAATATCCGTTCAGACTCTCCCCTGAACACAGCTTTCATGCCGTTACTCGAAGGAAGAGCGATCTTAGCTTATGCATGGCCTACGCACAACCAGATAACGGCCAGTATAGCCTCTTAAGCTGAACTAAAAGCGCGGGAATTTCGCCAAATGAAACAGCTTCTTGCCCCTTTTCAGGATCAGGTACTGCCCATACAAAGCTTGCGACCTCGAAAGCTCGGTGTCTGCCAAAGAAAGCAATTGTCCATTGACACTGATAGCGTTGTTGCCGATAAACTCCCGAGCCATCTTGTTGGATTTTGCCAAACCAGTTCGCACCAATGCATCTACGAGACCCACGGACTGTGCTTCGAATTGCGTGCACGGCAGCCCGTCCAGCTCTAACTGGGCCAGATCGCTTTCTTTCAGGCTGCCAATATCGCCAGAAAACAGCGCGTTACTGATGCGCGCCGCCGCGGTGTAGCCTTCTTCACCATGCACCAGCTCAGTGGCCTCGCGAGCCAGGACACCCTGAGCCTCGCGCCGACCCTGGGCTTCCGCGTCGCTTCGCAATATCTCCTCAATCTCTTGGAACGACAGAAAAGTGAAATAGCGCAGGAACTTGTAAACATCTGCATCTGCAACGTTAAGCCAAAATTGATAGAAAGCGTATGGCGAAGTCTTAGTGGGGCTAATCCATATTGTGCCGGACTCCGTCTTGCCGAACTTACTGCCGTTAGCCTTAGTCACCAATGGGGTTGTTACCCCGTAAACATGCTGCTGGTACATACGGCGGGTCAGATCAATACCACCCGTGATGTTGCCCCACTGATCGCTCCCTCCGACCTGAACAGTGCAATTATAGCGCTTGTTCAACTCAGAAAAATCAAAGGATTGCAGCAACATATAGCTAAATTCAGTAAACGAAATGCCGTCACCCTCACGATCGATGCGCTGCTTAACCGACTCCTTCTGAATCATGGCGTTGACTGAGAAGTGCTTGCCCACATCTCGCAGAAAGCGCAACACATCATAGCCCTGAGTCCAATCTAGATTATTAGCCAAAATTGCGGAATTGCTGCCGCAATCAAAATCAAGAAATTGGCTTAACTGCGGTTTCAGCCGCTCCACCCAGGACTCAACTATCTCGGTCGAGTTCAGATTACGCTCGTTGGATTTGAAACTTGGATCACCGATAAGGCCGGTTGCTCCACCAACAAGCGCAATGGGTTGATGCCCTGCCATCTGAAAGCGTTTCAGCGCCAGTAACGGCACCATGCTGCCGACATGAAGGCTCTCCGCAGTTGGATCGAACCCGCAATATATTGTGCGACTATTAGAGAGCAGATGCTCCCTAACATTTTCACCGCCCGCCAACTGAACTAAAAGACCTCGATCTTCCAAATCAGCAATGATGTCGATAACAGCCTCGGTCATGTGTTGTTTAAACCCTAAGAATTGTTGTGCAACTGCCGAACAGGAGAGAAAGCGGCGTACTGCGAGCCGGAACACTCGCTAACGATATTATACTAAAGTCTTGCGTTTCGGGGAAAATCGAATATGCAAGCACGAGCACGTTGTTATAATGCCGCCCATTTTGCTCCTAGATCGTTCGCGCGGGTGAATACCTGGGTTACCTAGAGTTACAGAAGTATAAACACTAACATGCATTTAATTGACGTGACAAAGCAGTTTGTAAAGCGGTATTGCGCACCGCGCCTCCTAAGAGCCGTGAGTTGTGTAGCCGTCTTAACTGCTGTTCTACTGCTTCTAGCAATTCACAAAGAGCCAGCTCTCACAGATCAAGCGAAAATGACAACTCCTGCCAAAACAGGCTCTAAGATCAGAGGATCAGGCGCTAGCAATATTAGCGTGGTCGGAGGTATTAGTGTCAGCAGTTCAAACCCGGCAGGGTCTCCCAAGCAGAAAGCGACGAACGATACGGCCGTTCTGACGGATTCTTTATCATGGCAAACCGTCGTGGTTCAAAGCGGCGATAACCTCTCTGCGATTTTCAAACAGGTTGGATTAAGCGATCAGGATATGTTCCGGATACTTAATAGCTCAGAGCAAGCTACCGTGCTAAATCGCCTGTTCCCTGGATATCAGTTGGATTTTTTGATTCCGAAAAGCGGCAGGCTAGAGCAGCTAAGGGTGCTTAAATCCGCCCTGGACGGCGTCATTTTTACCCGGAAAAATCAAGGATATGAGGTTGAAAACATCGTAAAAGTCGCAGACCTCGAGGAAACCTTTCGGACTGGGACTGTCTCCGACAATCTCTTCATGGCCGGCCAAAAGGAAAACATTCCAACGGAACTGATCATGGAGATGGCCAATATATTTGGCGGTGTCATTGATTTCATCCTCGACCCTAGGCGAGGGGATCAATTCAGTATTCTCTATGAGGAGAAATATCTTGATGGCATATATCTTGGCCACGGGAACATCCTTGCAATTCAATATGTAAACGCCGGTAAGGTGTTCAATGCTATTCGCTACATCAATGACGAAGGCAACGCCGGGTACTACTCGCTGGAAGGGGTAAGCATGCGCAAAGCATTTTTACGCAGCCCGCTCGATTTCTTTCGAATCAGTTCCGACTTCAACCCACGTCGATACCACCCTATTCTCAATACCATCCGCGCTCATAAAGGTATTGATTACGCTGCTCCAACAGGAACTCCAGTGCGCGCCACCAGTGATGGCAGAGTCACATGGGCGGCTCGAAATGGCTCTTTTGGCAATCTGGTCGTGGTCAACCACGAAGGTGGCTTTGAGACCAAGTATGCCCACCTGTCGCGCTTTGCAGTCAAAAAAGGACAAAAAGTCCGACAAGGCGAGGTCATCGCCTACGTCGGCGCCACCGGTGGAGCGACCGGCCCGCATTTACACTATGAATTTCTGATGAGTGGCGTCTATCAAAATCCCAGCACGATCCTTGACGAACTTCCTAAGGCGGTTTCCATCGAGGAAGAGGAGAAGGATCGGTTTTGGAGACAAACCGCAAGACTGCGCCGCCATATTCGAAGTCTCAACAGCGGCCTGCTGTTCACGCTAAATCAGTCCAGCGCGGAATGAACCGATATGTCGACTAAAGAGCTTTACATCGGACTGCTCTCAGGAACCAGCGTTGACGCCGTGGACGCGGTAGTGGTTAATCTGGCTCCGCCCACTCCTGCACTGATTGCTACTCACAGTCAGCCTATTGCAGGCAGACTCCGTGCCGCGATATTAAAATTGTGCGGCGGAAGCGCCATTGGATTGCAAGAGCTTGGCGAGACGCACATCGAGCTTGGCGAGGTATTTGCTCAGGCTAGCATGAACTTGCTCGAGATCACCGGCATCGCTGCCGAAGAAATCTTAGCCATTGGCAGCCATGGACAAACAGTTTGGCACGAACCAAATGGAGACAAGCCATTCACTTTGCAGATCGGAGACGCCAACACGATTGCTGAACGCACTGGGATTACCACGGTTTCAGACTTTCGCGGTCGCGATATTGCGGCCGGTGGCCAGGGCGCACCTTTGGCACCTTTGCTGCATCACAACAGGTTTGCTTCTGCTCACGTCAGCCGGGCAATCATTAATATCGGAGGCATTAGCAACATCACATTTTTGAGTCCCAAAACTTCCGCCATCGCGTTTGATTCAGGGCCGGGCAACGTGCTGATGGACTGGTGGACAGCCAAGCATAAAGGCCGCAATTTTGATAAAAACGGGAGTTGGGCGCGCGAGGGAAAGGTCCACGAGGAACTGCTCGCCAGTCTTCAGCAAGACGCCTATTTCACGAGAAGAGCTCCCAAAAGCACCGGCCGGGAGTTGTTTAACGGCGCATGGCTTGAGGCAGCACTTAAGTCGCTAAATAAATCCGTTACGCCGGTTGATGTTCAGGCTACCCTGGCCCAACTTACGATAAGTTCTTTAGTCAACGCGCTTGAAGGACACGGTGACGTTGAAGAAGTCTATGTTTGCGGCGGTGGTGCTCACAACCAAACGTTAATGGAAGGTCTGACGAAAGCCCTTGCTCCCAAAAAGGTGACAACGACCGAGGCGCTCGGAATACACCCTGATTGGGTAGAGGCTATTGCGTTCGCATGGATCGCCAAACAAACGATCGAAGGCACAGCGGTAGACACGTCCGCGTACACAGGCGCAAGGGCGCCGGCAGTGCTGGGCGCGATTTACCAAGGCTAGATCACAGGCAGAACAGAACGTTAGTCACAAAGCCCTAAACAAAGCCGCGTTATCACTTTGCGGCAGAAACGCAGCCGATTTTGCCGATCAAATCGAGAAAGATGCGCCACATCCACATGTTGTAGTCGCCATGGGGTTATCCACAACAAAACGGGCGCCCCCCAAACCCTCTATGTAATCAATCTTTGCGCCCACAAGGTACTGGTAGCTCAAGGGGTCTACCAACAATTCCGCGCCGTTGGTTGCAATGACAGTGTCATCTTCATTGACGATTTCATCGAAAGAAAAACCATACTGAAACCCAGAGCAACCACCGCCGGTAACAAAAACCCGTAACTTCAAGCTTTCGTTATCTTCCTCAGCGATCAGACTCTTGACTTTATCCGCGGCGTTATCGGTAAAGGTCATAGTGACCGGTTCTGCTGTTTGAACTACTGACAATGAAACCTCTGCACGCTGTGAGTAACAGCCTTTATCACTAATTCTGCTTTATAGAAGATCGCTGGAAAGGTAGCTTATTGCGATCTGCCCCAATAAGCTTGGTACCTGACTGACTTGATCCAATATGCATCAGATTACCATTCACCTCTGATCCCATAACCATCTCAATCAAATTGTAATATATGTTTCCCACTACCACCGCCTTAGCGGCCAGCTCTATGTGGGTAGCAGAGCGCACGTCGCCCTGCACCAATCCATTGATCACAGCAGAAGGCACGCAGATCTCGCCTTCCACAGATCCATTTTCCGCGATGCGAATAAGAGCTGCGGAATCGTCCGCCGCATAGATATTGCCTTTCACTTTCCCTTCAATGATGAGTTCGCCAGTGAAATGAAGGTCCCCAACAATCTCGGTGCTGCGCGAGACTAGCGTGTGCGCGTGGCTTGGGTCCTGAGACAACGCGCCTTTCGACTTACCAAACATTTGTTGTTCTCCAATATCCCATGATTTGCCGCAAACCCGGCATTATCCTGAGCTCTTCGATTTATGGGTTACTACTCAAGGGCAACCACCCAGCCGAAGTCTTCGTTGATCCGCTTGGACACCGGTTCTGTGGCAACAGCCGCGATCTGTATCCGATCGGGCTGAAAGCCTTCAGGAAGAACCAACTCTCCCTCAATATTCTGAAAATATTTAAAGCGGAGTCGAATGTCCAGCTCATCCTCGGCCTCGGACAAATCGCGCAGCGGTAGGATTACTTGCTGATCTTTCCATTGACCCGCCAGATTAAAGTTTACATGGCCAGCCAAGTAAGTATCACCATCAGCATCTTCCTGGCGCATAACTAGCTTGTACCGATAACGATCCGGAGACCGGGTCGCATCAATATCAAGCTCCTCGATCACCAGGCCTGTCTCTTTGGTCTCTTCCTCAACAACCTGACGATAAAAAAGCACGTCTTCCTCAAGCTGCGCAACTCTTTGTCTCAAAGAAGTCAAGGTTTCCTGTAGCTCGACGCCTGTTTGTTTGTCCACCGCACTAGAACGACCGAGGATGGCAACCTGCCTTTCAAGATTATCGTTCTGAACCCGCAAATCAAAAAGCTGAGCCAACAGTTCACTTTTCTCTGCTTGGTCGCCTTCCTGTGACAGAACTGTGGTGTAGTAAGCATAACCCCATCCTCCGGCTGCACTCACAGCAACTCCAATCAGCACAAGAAGAGTGAACACAACACGTTGGCCTGGACGGTGAGGCACAACGACCATCTTTTGCTGTTTGCTTCCTTTTACAACATTAGGCATATCCGTTACTCAACCATCTGAATTTGGCGTTAGTGTCGTAAAGCAACAACATCTAGACTTACAGCTTCATTAAGACCAAACATGATATCCACAGTCTGTGCAGCGTGACTGATGCACCTTTAACGAAAATGTCCTCAACGGCAAGCTCAAAGACTGTCTCCATGTACGGATATAAGGATACGGTAACGCTAAAGCAATTAGATCCGTTACATCCCGGAAAGCTCGCCAGACTTAAGCTTCTAACCGAATGACTCATTTGCGTTGCGCTCTCAAGACGCGGCATACAATTGAGCTTGAGGGCTCACTTTTACAGAACCATACTACAATCTTAGGATACCACGAATTGTGGTGGTCAGAAGCTATCATCGGCATAACCTGCCATGAAACTCTCGCATGGGCTCATGCAGAGGATGCCAGGCATTTATTCGCTTTCGAACGTTTTTTTCCGTCAGTCACCAAACCGAAAGCCAAGCCGTCGGCGTTTCATAAGTTGCCCACAGGCCTCTTGCAGCCAGACATCCAAGTGGTTGAGATCAACAGCGTCAGCACGGAGAATGGAGATTGGTTGATAGACGAAAGCGCAGACATGCTGGCATTGATTCGTGGTCTGTTTGCTGGGCTGTACTGCCAGAAAATCAAGACAACAACCTGAGTGCCCGAGCGCTGTGTCCCCATTATGGGCCAGGCCCAGCTCGCGAAGCAGCAAGACCATGTTGAGGAACCATTATGAAACGCAATCGATCCCAGGCACTTTTCGAACAGGCACAAAAAGTGATCCCGGGGGGTGTAAATTCACCGGTGAGGGCTTTTAAGAGCGTTGGTGGTGACCCTTTGTTTATCAAGGGCGGCGAGGGCGCTTACGTGGTGGACTGCGACGATAACCGCTATGTCGATTATGTTGGGGCTTACGGACCCCTG
>DORE01000011.1:7647-21540 GCA_003514305.1 Gammaproteobacteria bacterium
TCGCAATCCAGCGGTGCTGGCCGCTCTCAACAAACAATTGGAAGCGGGATTGGGTTATGGCGCAACAACTGCGGAAGAAGTTGGCATCGCTGAAAAAATATGCAAGCTCGTGCCTTCGATGGATCAGGTGAGGCTAGTTACTTCGGGCACTGAGGCCACCATGAGCACCATAAGGTTGGCGAGAGGTTTTACCCGTCGCGATCTGGTTGTCAAGTTTGAAGGCTGTTACCACGGACACGTGGACGGCCTCTTAGTAAAGGCGGGATCAGGCGCTTTGACACTCGGCGAGCCTGATTCACTTGGCGTGCCAAAGCCCTACGCAGATCTCACGCACGTTTTGACCTACAACGACAGTGAAGACGTTAGAACTTTCTTCAAAGAAATGGGCACGAAGGTTGCCTGTATCATCGTGGAGCCAGTCGCCGGTAATATGAACTGCGTACCTCCGGTTCCCGGTTTCCTCGAGACTTTGAGAGAGTGTTGCGATGAATCCGGCAGCGTGCTGATCTTCGATGAAGTCATGACTGGCTTTCGGGTTGATCTGGGTGGAGCGCAATCCGTGTATGGGGTAACTCCCGATCTGACTGCCATAGGCAAGGTAATCGGTGGTGGTCTGCCCGTTGGCGCTTTTGGCGGGCGGAAAGACATAATGGATCACATAGCGCCGAACGGCGCGGTCTATCAAGCCGGGACTCTATCCGGCAGTCCGTTGGCTGTGGCAGCAGGGCTTGCCATGCTTGACGCTCTGACTCAGCCAGGGTTCTTTGAAGAGCTGACGGCCAGAACAGCAAGCCTTCTGTCGGGAATGCAGGAGCGGGCCGACGCGGCCGGCGTGCCGTTTACTACAAATCAGGTTGGAGGCATGTTTGGATGCTTCTTTAACTCAGCTGACAAGGTCACTAGCTTGGCGGAGGTCATGGCAGGGGATAAAAGCGCATTCCAAAAGTATTTCCATGTAATGCTGGAAAACGGAATCTACTTGGCGCCGTCAGCTTTTGAAGCGGGTTTTGTCTCCGCGGCCCACGGTCCCAAAGAGATTCAACTCACATTGGACGCTGCTGAAAAAGCGTTTAGAAGTATCAAAAATTCCGCGCGATAACTGGGAACCAGTAACCATGAAATATGACGTGTACGGCATCGGGAACGCTCTGGTGGATAAAGAATTCGAAATCGACGATTCATTCCTAGATGAATTTTCGATCGAGAAGGGGATAATGACTCTCGTAGATCTTGAGCAACAGGAGCAGCTGCTCTCTGAACTCACCGGTCGCTTCGGCGTAAAAACCCGCTCTGGCGGTGGTTCTGCGGCAAATACTCTGTACGCTATCAGCCAGTTTGGTGGCAGTACATTCTATTCCTGCAGAGTCGCTAGTGATGAAACCGGCGATTTCTTCCTGCAACAGCTCGGCGATCACCGAATACAAACCAACAAGAATAGACAACAAGTAGAAGGTGTCAGCGGCAGATGTCTTGTGATGGTGACCCCCGATGCTGAGCGAACCATGCTTACTTATCTTGGGGTATCTGACAGTATCTCTACTTTGGAGATGGATTTTGAAGCGGCATTGAACAGCACATATATATATCTTGAGGGGTACCTAGTGACTTCCGACGCAGCACGATCTGCCATCATCGAAATGAAGGACTTTGCCAAAAGTAAGGGCGTCAAAACCGCCATGACTTTTTCCGATCCCTCGATGCTCGAATACTTTAAAGCTGATGTTAACCGAGTGATTGGAGAAGGTGTTGACCTTTTGTTCTGCAACCGCCAAGAAGCGCTGCTGTGGTCTGGCGCAAAAGATCTAAGCGGCGCCATTGAGGCGCTGAAGCGGATTGCCGGGCAGTTTGCCGTAACCACCGGCTCTGAGGGTTCGATACTGTGGGATGGCGGACAGTTGACCCAGATTGCGCCGGTAGAAGTGCCGGTCATCGATACAAATGGCGCTGGTGACATGTATGCCGGGGCTTTCCTCTACGGCATCACAAATGGCATGAGCTTTGCGGAGGCGGGAGCGCTTGCTAGCAAGGCCTCCGCTGCCGTGGTCACGCAATATGGACCGCGACTGGCGGTGGAAGCTCATAATGCGTTGCTGGGAAGCTTCTAACTTTTTAGCCAGGCTTAAGCGAAATTTGAAAAAAGTGATCGTTGATCAGCCAGTCAGCCCCTCAACGAATTTTTTAACACCATCAAACCACGATGACTCTTTAGGAGACTGATGGCGTCCTTCCTCTTTCTGGATCGACTGAAACTCTCCCAAGATCTCTCTTTGCCGAGCGGTCAGGTTTACCGGTGTTTCGACAACCACGCGGCACAGAAGGTCACCCGCCCCACCGCCTCTGATCGAGGTCACGCCTTTGCCTCGTAATCGGAAAAGTTTTCCGGTCTGTGTTTCTTTGGGAATTTTTAGTTTGACTTTTCCATCTAAGGTCGGCACTTCCAACTCACCGCCGAGCGCGGCATCAGAGAAATTAATCGGTATTTCGCAATGCAGATTACGCCCGTCTCGCTCAAAAATCTCGTGTGGTTTGATCCGCATCTCTACGTAGAGATCGCCCGGAGGCCCACCATGGACGCCCGCCTGCCCCTCGCCGCTTAAGCGAATTCGATCACCATCATCAACTCCTGCCGGCACTTTAACAGACAATGTCTTGGTCTCATCGATGCTGCCGCGCCCATGGCAAGCGTGGCAAGGATCTGTAATCTGCTTGCCCGCCCCCTGACAGCGCGGACAGGTTTGTTGAACAGAGAAAAACCCCTGCTGCATGCGCACTTGGCCATGGCCGCCGCAGGTAGTACAGTTGACCGCTTCTGTGCCAGGCGCGGTACCACTGCCACCACAATTTTTACAGGATACCGTTGTCGGGATGCGGATTTTTACTGTAGTGCCCCCAACGGCACCCTCTAGGCCAAGCTCGAGATTGTAACGAAGGTCGGCTCCCTGGCGTACATGGCTACGACCCCCGCGGCCCCCACGACCGCCCCCAAAAATGTCGCCAAAGATATCACCAAAAATGTCGCTGAAATCGGCTGCTCCAGCGCTGGTCTGGCCTTCCACGCCAGCATGGCCAAACTGATCATAACGACCGCGCTTTTCCTGATCTGACAGCACCTCGAAGGCTTCATTTGCTTCTTTGAACCGTCCCTCGGCATCAGGGTCGTCAGGATTTCGGTCTGGATGATTTTTCATGGCCACGCGACGGTAGGCCTTCTTGATATCGGCTTCCGAGGCGCCACGATCGACACCCAACACTTCGTAATAATCCCGCTTTGACATTTAGCTCGCTATTCTGCTCATTCAAAACCTCTGACCCAAAGCAAGAAAAACTAAGCCATGGCTCAAGGTTCCATGGCTTAGTTCTTCGTTACTGCCAACGCGCCCACGGCCCGCTCGCTTCGCTACTTTTCTTCTTCCTTAACTTCTTCAAACTCGGCGTCGACAGCATCTTCACTAGCTTCAGATTCGGCATCAGCGGCCCCGGCTTCCGCGCCCGCTGCAGCCTGCTCTGCATAGAGTTTCTGCGCAAGATTCGTAGAGGCCTCAGTCAGATCCTTAGTCTTAGCCTCGATGTCATTCTTGTCGTCAGACTTCAGCGCCTCTTCAAGCGCGTTGATCGCGCCATTGATGGACTCTTTCTCCTCATCAGTTGCTTTGTCGCCTGCTTCCTCAAGCGTTTTTCTGGTTGCGTGAATCAAGCCGTCTGCCGTATTGCGAGCCGAAATCAGCTCCTCAAACTTTTTGTCGTCCGCAGAGTGCGCTTCGGCGTCTTTGACCATCTGATCAATCTCCTCATCTGATAGGCCACTTGACGCTTTGATGATGATTGACTGCTCTTTCCCGGTTGCCTTGTCCTTGGCCGATACATTCAGAATGCCATTGGCATCGAGGTCAAACGACACTTCGACCTGCGGCATGCCTCTTGGCGCTGGCGGGATATCAGACAAATCAAATCGGCCGAGAGATTTATTCTCTCCGGCCTGCTTGCGTTCACCCTGCACCACGTGGATCGTCACAGCGGTCTGGTTGTCATCCGCAGTGGAAAATACCTGACTCTTCTTGGTTGGAATTGTCGTATTCTTTTCGATGAGGGGACTCGCAACTCCTCCAAGCGTTTCAATGCCTAATGTCAACGGGGTCACATCAAGAAGCAAGACGTCATTAACATCCCCAGACAGGACCGCCGCCTGGATGGCAGCGCCCATGGCGACCGCTTCGTCAGGATTAACGTCCTTGCGAGCCTCTTTGGCAAAGAAGTCTGCAACTCTCTGCTGCACCATTGGCATGCGAGTCTGACCACCCACCAAAATTACATCGTCGATGCTGGACGCATCCAGGTCTGCGTCTTTCAACGCTATTTTCACCGGACCTAGCGTATTCTCCACCAGATCTTCTACTAGTGACTCAAACTTGGCTCGAGTCAATTTTTGCACTAGGTGCTTCGGCCCGCTGGCATCGGCGGTAATGTAGGGTAAATTGACTTCTGTCTGTTGGGAGGATGACAGCTCGATCTTCGCCTTCTCTGCCGCTTCTTTCAAACGCTGAAGCGCCAGAGGATCACTATGCAGATCCATGCCGGATTCTTTCTTAAATTCTTCGGCCAAGTAGTCGATCAGGCGTAGGTCAAAGTCTTCTCCTCCGAGGAAGGTATCGCCATTTGTCGAAAGCACTTCAAATGTGTGCTCGCCATCTGTCTCAGCAATCTCAATGATCGAAATGTCGAACGTACCGCCACCGAGATCGTAAACAGCGATCGTGGAATCGCCAGACTTCTTGTCCATTCCATAAGCTAATGCAGCAGCGGTCGGTTCATTGATTATTCGCTTTACTTCCAGCCCGGCGATCCTCCCCGCATCTTTGGTTGCCTGACGCTGAGAATCGTTGAAATAGGCAGGTACCGTAACTACTGCTTCGTTTACATCTTCGCCGAGGTAATCCTCAGCGGTCTTCTTCATCTTTTTAAGAACCTGAGCCGAGATCTGCGGAGGAGACATCTTATCGCCATTAACCGCGACCCATGCATCACCGTTATCGTTGGCAACAACCGAGTAGGGGACCATCTTTATATCTTTCTGTACGACATCGTCCTTAAATTGGCGCCCGATCAATCGTTTAATCGCGAATAAAGTGTTGGTTGGGTTTGTTACTGCCTGGCGTTTTGCGGGCTGACCCACTAGCGTCTCGCCCTCATTGGTATAAGCGATAATAGAAGGTGTTGTTCGATCACCTTCTGCATTTTCAATGACCTTGGGCTTTCCAACGTCCAACACTGCGACGCAGGAATTGGTGGTCCCCAAATCGATACCGATTATCTTGCCCATTGTTATGATCTCCAGTTATCTGTGCTCGCCGGCGCAAGAATGGCCAGCTTATCCGTGTGCTATAAATATTTGGCCTACTCCCGCGAAATCAAGGTAGCTTGGCAAAATATCCTCAATTAATCGTTTGCTTTGTCAGGGTCAATATTTCCTGCATGTAACGAGCGCAGCCCGTTCTTCAACCCACTTCCTTGCTGACCATCACCATAGCTGGCCTGATGACGCGTCCATGCAGGGTATAGCCTTTTTGCATCACCGCGATTACGGTATTGGCCTCCACGTCAGGACTCTCCTGAATTGTCATCGCCTGATGTAGGTCGGGGTCAAAGGGCTCGCCAAGCGGATCCACCGCAGCAATGTTGAACCTGCCGAAACAGTCAACAAAGCTTTTCAGAGTGAGGTCGACGCCTTCATAAATCGCTTTAACCCCGTCATCGTCGTGTTCCGCAGCGGCGGCAAGGGCTCGCTCAAGGTTATCCATCACCGTAAGCAATTCAATGCTGAACTTTTCCTGACCGAATTTATGCGCTTTTTCCACGTCCTGCTCGGTTCTGCGGCGCAAATTCTGCATTTCCGCCTGCACCCGAAGCAGATCGTCGCGTGCTTGCTCAGCTTCACGTTCAGCCGCTGCGAGCTTTGCCGATATCAATTCTTCACTGGCATGTGCCTGTGTCTCATCTGGCTGGTTAGTCTGTTCGTGCTGGTCTTCAACTGCGGGTGGGATATCCTCGCCTGCATCCTGATGCGGCTCATTATTCATGCCCGTCACTACCTCAACATGTAAATAATATCAACAAATTCAGTAATTTATAAAAATTTAGAGACA
Organism: Gammaproteobacteria bacterium; assembly: GCA_003514305.1. Classification (GTDB taxonomy): domain Bacteria; phylum Pseudomonadota; class Gammaproteobacteria; order Pseudomonadales; family Pseudohongiellaceae; genus UBA9145. The sequence continues at coordinate 13,788 of DORE01000011.1, forward strand.
AAGCCTTCCGCCGCGCTCTGCCTGCCGACTTGTATATGGGGTCGCGACTGAGGGTTTCAACCACCTTCACGCGAAAACCGACCTCCAACGTCAAAGCAATTAAAAGCATCGGAATTAGTGAAACCCCATGGCGGCATACCCTATACTTTGGCCTATGTTGTCGCATCTCAGCATTAATAATTACGCAACCGTGGAGTCTCTCGAAATCGAGTTCCAGCCCGGCATGAGCGTCATTACTGGCGAAACGGGTGCGGGAAAATCGATTATCCTGGGAGCCCTTGGGTTCACTCTCGGGGACCGTGCAGACAAAACCATCGTTCGACCTGGCGCGAACCGAGCTGATATCGTGGCAGAATTCTCGATTAACGACATTGAATCAGCGCAGTCCTGGCTCGCTGAAAACGACTTAATACTGGAGTCAGATCCACACCAGTGCATCCTCCGCAGGGTTGTCAGTCAAGACGGACGCTCCCGTGGTTATATAAATGGATCTCCGGTAACCCTAGCGAACCTTAAACATTTAGGGGACATGCTGATGGACATCCACAGCCAGCATGAACATCATTCCCTGCTGCAGCGCGCAACCCACCAGCGCTTACTGGATGATTTCGGCGTTGATCAGAAGCTTCGCAACAATCTGCTTTCAACCTGGAAACAATGGCGGACCAATCATCATAAGCTAAGTACACTCAAAGATCAGACCAGTGAGTTTTCCGCACAGGCGCAACTGCTCTCCTATCAATTATCAGAAATGGAGGAGTTGAATGTTAAAGATGACGAAGTTGAGCAATTGGACATCGAATTCAAGGCCCTCAGCCATGCCGAAGATACACTGAGCATTGTGCGTGCGGCACTTGAACAGTGTTGTGGTGAAGAACAGTCTCTGGCCAGTGAAATCTCACAGATCGCGCAGCGTCTTAGCGGCCTCACTTCGAATGCTCAGGCGCTGGGGCCCGCAATCTCGCTTATGGAGGCTGCTGAGATTCAGCTCAGTGAAGCCGTCAATGAATTGCGCAGTTTTGGCGAGGGCTTTCAGGCTGACCCGGTGCGCCTAGATACAGTGAATCGCAGACTTGGCGCTCTGCACGATTTGGCCCGAAAGCATAAAGTTCCTGTCAATGAGCTGGGCCGTTTAATGCAGGATCTTCGAGCCCAGCTGTCCAGATTTGAGAGCTCCGACACCGAACTGGAGCAACTGCAAGCCAAAGACGTTCTGTTGCGGGAGAAATACAGCAAGCTCGCTACTGAAATGTCCGAGTATAGACAGCAAGCCGCCAAAAAATTAGACGAAGCCGTCAACACCGAGCTGAAAAATCTCGGCATGCCTCATGCAGAGTTGAGTGTGGCGCTTACTGAAACCGCTAGTGATGCCCCATCACAACAAGGACTTGAAACCGTAGAGTTCTTGGTGAGCACAAATCCAAGGCAGCCAGCTCATTCTCTGATGAAAGTCGCCTCCGGCGGCGAGCTGTCTCGAATAAGTCTGGCTATTCAGGTCATCACCGCTCAGACCTCGGAGACACCAAGTTTAGTATTCGATGAGATCGATGTGGGCATCGGCGCTGGAATTGCAAAAGTTGTGGGTGAAATGCTGCGACAACTGGGGGAAACCACGCAAATAATCTGTGTGACACATCAGGCTCAAGTTGCCGGTCAAGGGCACCATCATTTTTGCGTCAGTAAAACCACTCAGTCAGATACAACAGTGACATCAGTAATGGCACTCGAAGGCGGCCATAAAGTAAAGGAAATTGCCAGAATGCTTGCAGGAAAAGACCTAAGTGATGAATCTTTGGCTCATGCTCATCAACTGGTTGCTAATCTCAACTGAGAAGTAAGCTGTAAGCATCACCTTTTCAGCTGACAGATAGAGCGAAGCATCTAGTGGCTTTACTTCGCTTCCGCTTGGCATGCTGCGCAGATACCGTACAAATACATGCTGTGATCGGTGATTTTATAGCCGAATTTTTGAGCGATTTTTTCCTGCTGCTGCTCAATAATACTGTCAAAAAATTCCTCCACCTTGCCACAGAGGTCACAAACGATATGGTCGTGATGTTCATCCGACATCAACTCGAACACCGAGTGTCCGCCCTCAAAATGATGCCGTGACACCAGACCTGCAGATTCAAATTGGGTAAGCACCCGGTAAACGGTAGCAAGCCCAACATCCTCTTCGGCTTCGATCAATGCCTTGTAGACGTCTTCAGCGCTCAGATGCTTTGTCTTGGAATTTTCGAGAATTTGGAGGATTTTCACCCTCGGCAAAGTGACTTTTAGGCCGACCGCGCGAAGTTCCTGATTTTCAGAGCTCATTTTATACCTCGCTTTGCAGGTCAGCTGTCAGCACTGAAACCAACCGGCTTTTTTTATAATTGATTTTTTTCTTGCCTATAACTAGCTAGCGCAGTGTTGATGAGTTTCACTCCGAAGGCAATCGGGCTATTATGCCCTCTCTCCTTTGAGCTGAAAAGCACAGTAACCCAGCAAACGACTGACAAGCGCCAATGATCTCTGACAAAGAACCAAGGTCCCTCAGCCACAAACTCTGCCGACGCCTTCAAGCGCTTACTTTGCTTGGCGCTGCTTTGCTTATCTCCTGCAACAATGTGGGCTCAATGGATTTTCCCGGGGTCTATAAAATCGGGATCGCGCAGGGCAATATAATCACTCAGGATATGGTAGATCAACTCCGTCCAGGAATGAGTAAACGTCAGGTTGTTTTTGTGATGGGCACGCCACTGGTACGCGATCCGTATCATCAGGATCGTTGGGATTATATTTACAGCTTCCAGCCAGGCGGAGGAGTTCGCGGACAGGAGCGAATTTCTGTCTTGTTTGTCGATGATGAGCTTGTCAGCTTCACCGGCGATTTCGTCCCAACAGACACGGAGATTTCTGTCGAGGAAGTGAGCGACAGCTAGCTCAACGGCCTGCTGTCGATCCGACAATCGAGCAGTGATGTTTCTAAACCATCAATTAATCCTGGCTGCCTGCTGATGACCTCGACACGGCTATCTGGCATAAAATTAAAGCGTAGCTGGGTAACTACATCATCAACTTTATTGAATCCGAGAAAACCCGCATCCGTTATGAAAACTCCTTTCAGTCGTTCCACATCCAATCCTTGAATAAGTGACAGCAGCTTGACTGAATCAAACTGCCAGCCCGGATTGAAAATCCACCCGCGACTGAAGAAGCCCTCTCCAGCATTGTCTGCACTTACAAACCCCTCTGTCGGCGTTTCAAGCGTCGGTGGCAAAGCAGACGAAGTATTCGATGGTGCGAGGTCACGATAAGCATTTTTGTTCGTTTCACTCGCAGCGAGCGCAAGCCATTCCGGGTCTACAGCCCCATGTCTGACTTCATAAATTTGCTTGCCATCACGGCCGAATTTTTCACATATATATCCTTCGAGTAAGGGAAAATCCTGCGGCAGGTATAGGTCGGCCTTGTTGGCGATCACAATTTCAGCAATCTCAATTTGCTGATTGAAGATCTCATTAGACGTGTATCTACTATCTTTTATTTTCCTAGCATCAACCAGGGATAGTGTAGCCTGGAGGCTTAGTGCCTCACGGTAGTATTCACCGGAAAGGATAGCGAGTACTTCTTTTGGGTGCCCCAATCCTGTGGGCTCTATCAAAAGGCGATGTGGTTTCGATTGCTGAAGTAATGAGTTCAATGCAATTTGCATAGGCAGACCGTTAGTACAGCACATACAGCCACCAGGAACCTGACTTATAGTTATGCTGCTCTTGCTGCCGCCCGCTCCGGCAAATAAACTTGAATCTATGCCGACCTCACCAAACTCATTAACTAAAACAGCCCAACGTTCTTCTTTCGGTTTTTGAGACAACAGCTCTTGGATAACTGTCGTTTTACCAACGCCAAGAAAGCCTGTGATGATATTTGTTGGAACCTGAGTGATTGAACCTTTAATAGCAGGATTCGCCATCATTCATCCGGCGTCATCAAGGGGCCGGCGATTCTGGCTACGGCTAAGCAGGAAGTTGCGCACGTGGGCATAACCAACAAATACGGATCCCACTACAGTGAGAAACTTTTCACCAATTTCGCCTACACTTTTCTCACCCATTATAAGGACACACAACAACGTAGAAATGCCAAGAACTCCTGTAATCGGTACCGCATAATCACCATGCTTGCGGAACCCGATTGAAAGCGCGAATACGCTGGTTGGTACGATAAAAACAAAAATAACATAGTGAACTCGCTCGTCTTCCAGGAAAGCTGCACCCAAGGATTGAAGCAGCAGTATGGGCGCAAAAGTAATCAAGCAATGTGCGACACAGGCAAAAGAAAGACCAATGGCGGCTGTATCCAAAGTTGTTTGAGAGTTCTGCATTTACCCTAGCCTGTAACGAAGATGGGCGAAGTGAGCGAACGTTTGCCCATAGACCGCACAACAAACACCGCATAGACGCGCAAGGAGACCGCCATTTGAGTTGCTGTCCGGCAGCATCCATATTGATACTTTGTATCATAATTCGAGATTGTATGCCATGTCCAGTATTAACGCCATAGACAAACATCAGAGATAGCTTTGCCGCATCGAGTGTTTGTGCACTTTTTCATGCTAACCAGGGCACTCACTGGGAAGGACTAGCAGCGTTTTCATACCTCGTCTGTTAAAGATCTCGCACCAGAACCGGGCCGCACTGAAGAAGCTGGTATAGGACAACAATTTTCATAGAATTTGATATCAGGCCCAGAAGAAATTGACATGTTCCAGTGATGAGTACGATCTTGCCTGCCTAGCCTAATGTTTTCTCAGTCGAAACAGTAATCCGGGTTCCTTCAGAAGATAAAGCAAGATAAAAGCAAGTCTTGCGGCCAGTGTGACAGGCATGCCCTTGTTGATTCACTTGGCATAGGACTGCGTCTCCATCACAATCGAAACTAATCGACTCGACCCGCTGGTAGTGGCCGCTTGTTTCTCCTTTCACCCAGAGCTTCTTTCTACTGCGAGACCAGTAGGTCATCAATCCAGTACTTATGGTCTTTTCCAAAGCACGCCGATTCATCCATGCCAGCATCAGAACAGTACCGGCTTTGGAATCCTGAGCAATAACCGGTATCAGCCCTGCATCATTGAATGCGAGCCTCCCAACTATTTCAGCAAAAAGGACCTCATCACCTGGCGCAAGATCTTCCAGCACTCTAAAAAAGTCTCTGTCAGAAGCGTTAGCCATTTTGTTCCCATGCGATAGCGATTTGTTCAGCATCCGTGCGCTTTTTTAAATCCCGCAAATCATTGATTCTGCCGTACAGTGCTGCGGTTAAGAGTTTGCGCGTCCGATATAGTGCAGTAATCATCGAGAGGGTATCTAACCTCAAAAATGAATCATTAACGACACTCAAGCAACTTGAGTCACATTGGTTGGATGTGTTGATAGCGCCATTCCAGCAAGTCACCCGCTTAAAGTATGGCACCTCGAGTTGTCAGACTAATACGGTAGAGCCCTGTGCGGGCAGTCATGTACAAAACGGAGCCGTCACCACCCCATGCTACATTGGCCGGCAACTCTGGCGGATTGATGTTCCCGAGGTGGTTCCCCTCATCATCCAGTACCCACACACCGCCAGGGCCGGTGGCAAAGATATTGCCGTTGACATCTATCTTCATACCGTCTGCCGCTCCTGCAGCATCCTGATCGTTAGCGTCAAAGAAAATTCGCTGATTTGAAAGCTCACCTGCACCACTAACATCGTAGGCATACCATACTGTGTCATTGCCATCAGAATTAGCTACATAAAGCGTGCGCTCATCAAGTGAAAGCGCGATACCATTTGGCCGGGACTGACTTCTCTCTAAAAGCTGAAGCTCTCCAGATTCAGGGTACAGGCGATAAATCCCGTTGAACTCAAGCTCTCGCAATGGATCTGATTCTAGCCCTGCCAGGCCATATGAAGGATCGGTAAAATAAAGCCAGCCACTCGAGTGCCATACCGAGTCATTCGGACTATTAAGACGCCTTAAGCCATAACTGTGAGCCAAAATAGTCCTACTACCATTGGTTTCAAGACGGGAAACCAGCCGATTACCGTGTTCCATAAGCAACAAACGACCTTGACGGTCGATTGTAAGCCCATTCGATCCAACAGACTCATGCGCAGCTTCCCCTTCAAATACGGGCTGGAGGAATGTGCCCAATCCCTCCTCATCGTTCCACGTATGAATCGCGTTGCTGCGCAGGTCGCTAAATAAAAGCCGATTGCCACGTCGATCCCATACTGGCCCTTCGGTAAAGACGAAGCCACCCGCAAGTTTCTCAATCTTAGCTCCTTGTGGCACAAGAGCATCAAACGCCGGATCAATGCGCGTGATACTGCCGCCATTGTCTATTTCGAGTCCACCCCCAGAAACCACGGTGGTCTCTCCACCGCACGCGTACAGACAGAAAGCCAAAACACTCACAATCACCAAGCGAAAAAATAAATGCATGTATCCCCCCCAAGACTCAGAACGTTTCGCACTGGGAGATTCATATTGAATCTCACTGCTGCAAAGACTTCACATCACGAATTCAGCCAGTTTATAACCAACGTTAAGCAAAATTCGGGCTGCTTGGCTGATCTCACCACTGGCTCTTTCTTCGAATTCATTAGACGCTCGCTAATCTACTTTTAAGGTGTAGCTCGCTCCCCGTATAAAGGCTGACATCGAACACATAAGCCAATCAACTCAACAGTCTCAGACTTGATAATGAAGTCTTCATCCTGCGCAGCCTGCTCCAACCATGAGCTGACTCTTGAATTCTCAATCTCTTTAATCTCTGAGCAGGCTTCGCAAATGAGGAAATGACCGCAATGGTCGGTGTCTGGTTGACTGCATCCCACATAGGCGTTAAGTGACTCAATCTTGTGGACCAGGCCCCTCTCTTGCAAGAAGTCAAGCGCGCGATAGACGGTAGTCGGCGCAACTCCGCTGCGTATGCTTGATAGCGTTGCCAGTAAATCATAGGCCTTCGCTGGTTTGTGCTCTGCCCAAACGAGTTCCAGCACTTGTCTACGTAGGCCCGTAAACCGTTGCCCATCCTCCGCACACCGCTTCTCCGCGCGCGACAACGCGGTCTTTATACAAACACTGTGGTTGTCTCTGTGTTTCATATTTTGCTTGATTTTCCGCTGATGTTGACTCGGTTTGCTCATAATATACTCGCCGTTTTACCTTCCAAAGAGCCCACTCAGAACACTGCGTACAAGTTCTGGGTACGCGCTACTGACTCATAAAACTTTGGGAAAGTAATATTATAACGATAAGCGCTTACCGGGAAAGCTCTTGCAGCAACTCGATCCAACCGGCTGCCCTGGCTTTTTAACTCATGCCGAGGGCTGCGAGCGCCACTTTACAATAGCTCTAAAGATCAGGCATTGGAGTAGATCCAAACCTTGATCAAACGAAAGGGAGACACGAACCCACAAATGCGACTCGAGACCCGATGCAATCTGTGCTCTGAACGTTACTGCGAATTACTCAAGCTTAAAACGCTAGGCGGCACTCTACCAATCACCGCGATATTATCGCCCTCATTAACTGGAGGTGTTCTGAAGAGGATAAGCAAAATGCCAGACGCTGGCGCGGAGATTGTCTTGAGCTCGTTGCCAAAGTAATCTGTGATAGTCCCTAGCCTCGTGCCTTCCGTAACATATTGACCAGTCTCGATTAGCTCATCCGGATACCAAATGCCCTGGTGGTCACTGTAAACACGGGCGCGCTCGGCAATGA
>DORE01000004.1:0-4370 GCA_003514305.1 Gammaproteobacteria bacterium
AGAGGAGAATGCCGTAGGATGGAATTGATAAAGGGTAAAAGGAAGAGGTGTGCTGGAACTGGGAATACTTGCCGACGACCTGACTGGCGGAATGATGGCAGCCAGCTTGCTGGAGGCTGAAGGTGTTCGTTGTCCGCTGGTAAGTTCTGTGGAAGCGTTGGCCGATATCGATACTACTGCTGCAGAAGCTGTTGTGGTTGCTAGAAAAATTCGTCTGGTCGACCCCGAAGTGGCTGTTGCCGAAGCACAGAGGGTAGTCGCTGGCATGAATCAACTGGGCATTCAGCGCTTCTACTATAAGTACTGCGCGACCTTCGATTCTACTGATCGGGGCAATATTGGCCCGGTATCAATTGCCATGCTGGAAGCAACCGGCGGTTTGCAAACGCTATTTTGCCCGGCTTTTCCCCGCCATACGGTGACCGTTTTTCAGGGCAGGATGTTTATTGGCGCGACACCATTAGGCGATTCCTTTAAAAAACACGATCCAGTTACCCCCATGCTCAATTCGAACTTGGTGGAAGTCCTCGAACCGCAAACGCAAGAAAGGGTCGGCTTAATACCACACAATATTATTGTCGGAGAAGCTTCTGGTGTAAGCGACTTATTAGCAAGGGAGGATGCGCCGCGGCTATTTATTGTGGATTCTGTCGACGATGAGGATCTTGAGCGTATCTGTGGGTTTGCGCTGGATTGGCCGCTGACCACTGGTGCAGACGCTTTACCAGTTTTTCTGTCGCGGGCGTGGCGAAGGCGCCTTGGGGTAGAGTCAGAAATTTCGAAAAAAACTTTGTTATCGCCAGCGCCGGGACGTGAAGCGGTCATTGCTGGCAGCTGCGCCGGACCGACGTTGCGTCAGATCGAACGGTTTGAGGCACAGTACCCGGTTTTTCATGTGGATTTGCTCGAGGTGGATAGCCCTGATGCTTATGCGGCACAAATATTAGATTGGGTTCAGGCGCAGCCTTTGGATCAGCCTATTGCCATAGCGACCTCTGCCGATATTGCTGGTGTGGAGCAAGCCCATGAGGCGTTGACTAGAGAGGGGGCAGCGTCCCTTGCTGACAACATCATCGGTCAGGTTGCGCAGGGTTTATTTTCATTGGGATTTAGAAAATTCGTTGTGGCTGGTGGTGAGACATCGGGTCAGGTGATTAACTCACTTGGCATCGCTAAAGTAGAAGTATCTGCGTTTGATGAATTGGGCGGTGGATATTGCCATCAATCGGCGCCGGAGCCGGTATCCTTTGTTTTAAAGGCGGGTGCGTTGGGAAAAGACGATTTCTTTTTTCGGGCGTTAGAACGGATGCGGCTGGCAGAGCACAACTAATTTTTGGGGGGAAATGATGACGCAGCAATACGATGAAGCGGAGCTTCGCGCGCAGCTGACTGAGCAGTATAAACATTTAGAGTCGATAGGCCTGAACGAACTTTCCTCGGGTAACGTTAGCTGCCGGTTCGGCGATAACATGTTGATTTCTCCCTCTGGTGCAACGGGCTCTAATATTTGTTCTGAGCACGTTGTTGAGGTGACCTTGGATGGCGAATGGGGTGGCGATCGTAAGCCTTCCAGCGAATGGCGCATGCATGCCGCAATCTATAAAGAGACCAAAGCACAAGCTGTCGTACACACACACTCTGACCATTGCGTTGCCATCGCTTGCCAGGGGCGCGGCCTCCCGGGTTTTCATTATCTGGTTGGCACCTTTGGTGGCTCCGATGTGCCGTGGGTACCGTATTCGACGTTCGGCACGGAAAAGCTTGCAGAAGACGCTGCTGCGGCGTTGCATAAGCGGTCGGCTTGTTTATTGGGTTCTCACGGCATGATCTGCCGCGGCCGAGATCTGCCGAGTGCTGTTGCTCTCGCACATCGCTTAGAAATTATGTGCCGCCAGTATGTGCTGACCTGTCAATTAGGCGAACCCTATTTGCTCACCAAAGATGAGTGGAAAGAGTTTTTCGATCGCGTGAAAAAAGTCAGCTACGGGTCATTTATTTAACCACCTGTTCGTCACCTCGAAACGCCTTGGCTAAATTTGTCTTTTGAGCCATTTTTTAAATGGGTGAATACATTAGCGCTCAAGTTGCCCGTTAAATTCGAACGCGTACTGTGGTTACTGTCATTTAGGGAGCTCTACCATGATTTCATTTGACGATTATCGAGTTGTCGACCTGAGTCCAAGGATCAAGGCGCGGGTTCATCGCGTTGATGGCACCATCGAAGAAGGCACTAACGATCCCTATGGCAAGCCATGGGTAATGCAGGAGGGGCGTTTTCCGGGGGATAATTCGCTCTTCACTTTGTACTCGGCACCGACTGACGACGCGGTTTGGCATCAGGAGCGCATGACATCGCACCACGGTGCTCACGTACAGGGTGGTAAAGGTCATATCGATCATTGGCCGGGCATGCCTGAGGGTATGCAAGGTCTTTGGGAGATGCCGCTGCAAACCTTTGTCGGGCCATCGTCGGTAGTGAATCTTGATCATCTTGAACCCATGGCTAACGACGATTCTGAACGATACCCGCTCGGTGAAGGTTTTAAAATGAAAAGCCAGAAGGGAGATATGCGCGGTCAGGAAATACGGCCTGAACATCTGTCGAAGATTCACAGAGGCGACATTGTCCTGATGACTAGCCGCTATGTAGGACTTGAGCAGCCGTGGCTTTCCGAGCAAACCGTCCAGTGGCTGATCGAAGATCGTCAAATCCGGATGCTTGGATTGGAAGCATCCGGGGTTCAGTGGCAATACGCGCTAAAAGTTTCGGCGCCGGCAAATTCGCCGATAAGGCGAATGTTGCTTGGTGCGAACATTCCCATAGCGCATCCCCTCGTGAACATAGACACACTAAGTCAAGATCGGGGTTTTTATTTTGGCTTGCCGTTAAATATGCCCAAGCTTGAAGCCAGTTTTATTCGAGCAATTGCATTTGAAGCGCCGGATAAGTCTGCTTAGGCAGGACGATAAGCCGATATCATTGACCTAGTTCAGAAAGATAGAGAGACCGAGCTGATATAGCTCTAGATAGACAAGAGACAGCGTATTATGGAAACGATGTTGGAAAGTTTAGAGAACGCAAAGATCGTCGATTTGACCGTGGAACTGGTGTCCCGTTTGACGCGACTTAATGGCTCGATCGAAGAAGGAACCCGAGACGTATACAACATGCCCTGGATTGCTGAAGAAACAGTTAACGAGCGGGACGGTACCATTGAACATCTCGTGGGCACCAATGCTGGGACAGTCGCAGAATGGCCCATCGGCGGTTTGAGTGGACATATGGGCACCCATATCCAACTCGGCGTTGGGCATAACGATAACTGGAGCGAGCTTCCAGAGGGCATGCTCGGGATTTGGGATGCGCCTTTGCAGACCTACTTTGGTGAGGCTGTGGTCTGCATGCTCGATCACTTGAAGGGGCAGCCGATTCTTCCGCAGCATCTTGGAAATGTTAAAGAGGGTGATATCGTTTTACTTGGCAGTAAGTGGAGTGGTGACGATCAGCCGTGGATCGAAGGCGACACCGCTTTTTGGTTGGCCGAGGAGAAAAAGATCAAAATGTTGGGGGTCGGTGTGCCGGGGATTAGTTGGGAAACGAATACCGATGCGCCTGAGCCGAACAATAGCCCTACTCATCGAGCTATGACGGGAAACAATATTCCGATTGTCTATCCGCTGGATAATCTACAAGCATTAACACAAGACCGCGTGTTTTTCTTGAGCTTGCCTTTGCATGTTGAATCTATGGAAGGAACCTGGGTTCGCGCTATCGCAATCGAAGACCAGAGCTAGCAGCCTAACCAAGATTTTAAATGAGCAGAGCGATTCTGCGGTTACTTCAGCACAATCCTGGTCACCAGATCCGGACTACTCGTTTTCGTGAATAGTCACCATGCCAGTGTCGCCCTCTACGGTGATGGTTTGACCGTGCTTGATGCGTTTGGTGCCATCGCCAACACCAAGAACCGCCGGTATTCCGTATTCTCTAGCGACGATGGAGCCGTGTGCGAGAATGCTCCCCACGTCGGTCACTAAACCTACGGCATTTGCAAAAAGTTGGGTCCAGGCCGGTGTTGTCAGTGGACTGACGAGAATGCTTCCGGCGATCATGTTGTCGAATTCTGCAGGTCCCAGAATCACGCTGGCTTTGGCGGTTATGCTTCCCGAGCTTACCGGGAAGCCTCTCATGACATTGCTGTCTTGATCGTTCTTGATTTGAGTTTCTTTAAAGGAAATAGACTGCATTTCGCTGGCTTCTGCCGGGAGCGTACCTGGCGGGTGGTGCAGTTTGCGCGCTTCTCGTAATACGCATCTCTCGTTCGCGCGTTGGCCAAGTTCTGGTAGCGACTTGCCATCTTTGCGAGCTG
>DORE01000004.1:4745-4991 GCA_003514305.1 Gammaproteobacteria bacterium
GCCGGTTTTTACCAATCGTTGGCCGAGTTCGTTGACCATGGGTCGTAAAATCGACCAGGTATAGCCAAAACGGAAGGCCACCTCCTCGCGTATGAAGTTGTATTTAAGTGCGAGCCACAGCCTAAAGCGAAACTGCCAGTAGCTTAGTCCGGATAGAAGCTCTGATATTTCGGCGAGTTTTTTCTCGCGAATGTCCGAGGTTTTTCGGGCCTGATTCTTTGGATCATAGCTGTGATCTCTGACCAT
>DORE01000129.1:0-213 GCA_003514305.1 Gammaproteobacteria bacterium
CCATGTTCATGCGGCATTAAAAGCACATCATTTATTTAAAAGGGATATAGAATATATAGTTCAGAATAGGAAAATAGTCCTGATAGACGAGCATACTGGCCGAACTATGGAGGGGAGAAGGCTCTCTGAAGGGCTACATCAAGCCCTTGAGGCCAAGGAAAAGCTTGAGATCCAAAGTGAGAGCCAAACCCTCGCTTCAACTACATTTCAGAA
>DORE01000129.1:582-3451 GCA_003514305.1 Gammaproteobacteria bacterium
GAGGCATTTGAGTTCAGCCAGATCTATGGTTTGGATGTTGTAGTGATACCAACAAATGTGCAGATGGTGCGTAATGATGCAAATGATCTGATTTTTTTGTCGATGGAAGAGAAATTTGAAGCCATCCTCAATGATATCATTGAAATACGTGACAAAGGTGCCCCTGTTTTGGTCGGTACGGCCTCCATAGATACTTCAGAGATACTTTCGAATTATCTGAACAAGAAAAAAATCAGTCACGAAGTGTTGAACGCCAAATTCCATGCCAAGGAGGCCGAAATTATCGCTCAGGCTGGCAGGCCTGGCGCGGTCACAATCGCTACAAATATGGCAGGTCGGGGAACCGATATTGTCCTGGGGGGTAAGTGGGAGACTGAAGTTGATCCGCTACGCAATCCATCTCAGGAAAAGATAGATGAAATTAAGACGCAATGGCAGAAGCGTCATGAGCAGGTTCTTGCTGCCGGGGGTCTCCATATTATTGGAACGGAGCGTCACGAATCACGGCGGATTGATAATCAGCTGCGAGGCCGGGCTGGCCGACAGGGGGATCCCGGATATTCCAGATTCTACCTCTCTATGGAGGACAACCTGCTTCGGATTTTCGCGAGCGAAGGAGTCAAGAACTTCATGCGGAAATTAGGCATGGAGCACGGAGAGGCAATCGAGCATGGAATGGTGACCCGCTCGATAGAAAAAGCCCAACGTAAAGTTGAAGGACGAAACTTCGATATCCGAAAGCAGCTGCTTGAATACGATAATGTTGCAAACGATCAGCGCACTATAATTTATCGTCAGAGAAATGAGCTCATGGCGAGCAATGATATTTCAGACCTGCTTAAGGGAATGAGAGAAGAGGTCGTCGCTGGATTGGTAGACGACCACATTCCACCACAAAGCGTTCCAGAACAATGGGATATTCCGGCACTGGAGGCCGCCGTAAAGAATGAGTTCAATACCAGTCAGCCGATCCAGAAATGGCTGGACGACGATGATCAGTTGTATGAAGATCAATTGAAGCTCAAGCTGGTCGGTATTCTGGAGCGAGAATATGAACTCAAAGCCTCAGCCGTTGGCGAAAATATGCGGCTATTTGAAAAGCAGATCAGTCTGCAGATTCTTGACGGCCTCTGGAAAGATCATCTTGCGATTATGGACCACCTCAGACAGGGTATTTTTTTGCGAAGCTATGGCGGGAAAAACCCGCGACAAGAGTATAAAAGAGAGGCCTTTAATCTTTTTACTGAGTTGCTAGATAACCTTCAGCGTGAAGCTGTTAAAGTCCTAAGCCATGTGCAGATTCGGCAGGAAGATGCGGTCGATGCGATCGAGCGCAAGCGCAGGGAAGAGGCGGCGAAGGAAAGGGTGAATTACCAGCATCAAGAAGTGTCGGCTCTGTCCGGATCCGCCGCAGCTGGAGAAAACCAGCGGGTTGAGGACTCGCAGCAAATAAAGAGGCTGTCCCCTTTTGTTCGTGATGTGGCTAAAGTTGGTAGGAATGATCCTTGTCCCTGTGGTTCTGGCAAAAAATACAAGCTTTGTTGCGGTAAAATCAACTAGTTTGCACCGAAAACTTTAGCCCAATCAAATGATGATTTGAAGATTAACTTCAGTTGCTCTAGAGCAATCTGGAGCGGGGACGCTGAACCTAAGGTCATAATACAAACTGAACTTGCATCCTCGGATAAAGCGCACAGAAAAGACATAAAGCTGTCTGCGACTGCTGGCAGTATTCAGGAGACCGGCGCCTTGTCTGCTTTCGCCTAACTCTGTAATAGCCTTGGCCGCGTAGGGCAGAGCGAACGTGGACTATTACAATCTCTTGCATGAATACGTTCGCATTATCGCGTAGTATCGAATTCAGGTTATCGGTGTTTTGCCATGTTGCATGTTGCGGTTGCAATTATCAAAAATCCTAAACAAGAAGTGCTCGTCGCCAAGCGCCCGCCTGCAAGTCATCAAGGAAATCTTTGGGAGTTTCCGGGGGGTAAGATCAAGTTAGATGAGACGGTATTTTCGGCTCTGCAGCGCGAAATTATCGAGGAAGTGGGTTTGCGAATTCAGGAGGCGTATCCGTTTGTCAAAATCTATCATAACTATGGCGACAAGCAGGTGCTCCTAGATGTGTGGCAAGTTACAAGGTTTGAAGGTGAAGCCGTTGGCCGGGAAGGGCAGAAAGTTCAATGGCTTGCGCCAGAAGCCATGGAAAACTTTAAGTTCCCTGGTGCAAATCTCCGAATAGTTAAACTTCTGCAATTACCAACGCGAATGGCGATCACGCCGCAATTTGAATGCTTATCTCAGTTGGCTGCCTATTTAGACCTACTAAGAAACAACGACGTGGGAGCAGTTCAGATTAGACAGAAACATTTGACTCTGGATCAATCTCTGGACTGGGCACGCAGTAGCCTCGAAATTTTGGGTGACCGTGGGCCGCTTGTGATTCTAAACGGCCCACTGAAACTTTGGCAGTATTTGCCATCTGGTGTCGGTCTTCATCTGACGTCGGCGGAATTTGGAAGCTTACAAGAAAGCCTCAGCAAGCGTCTCTCTTTTTTGGGCTGCTCGTGCCTTTCAAAACAAGATCTGCATAAAGCTGAAACACTTGGCTTTGATTATGCTTTTCTGTCGCCCCAGCCAGTGACGAGCAACCTTTCGGATAAAACGCCGCTTAACTGGCGGGGATTTAAAGAATTGGCGGCTTCAGTTTCTCTGCCGGTTTACGCGCTTGTAGACATGAACCGTTTTGATGTCAGCACAGCTCTTGCGCACGGAGCGGTTGGCATTGCGGGTATTACAGCATTATTGGACCCTAAATAGCTTTAGACAAAGAGAGCCTGTCGCTTCGATGTAAAACCCAAGTGGTTCT
>DORE01000129.1:3834-4672 GCA_003514305.1 Gammaproteobacteria bacterium
AAATGGGCCACTTATACATCTTTCTGCAGGTTAAGGAGGGGGCCTCAAGCCGTATACTGCCGATTGTCGATGCCTTCAGTTATAGGGCACCTCTGCAGGTCCTGCGGCTCAATGTCCAGCTTGCTACTAAACGCTGTCCGATTCCTCGCCAACGTCAGGATAAATTGGGTCGCCGGCAATACTATGTTTTTGTGCTGCCCAATCACCCAGATCGATTAGCTTACACCTTTCGCTGCAAAACGGGCGGTTTTCATTTGCAGGTTTCCAGATGACCGGTGTCTGGCAAGTTGGGCAATTTACTTGGTGCACGTTATCAGATTTCATTGTTACCCTTGGTCTTTGCCCTCGCGAGGTACTGCTGGTGAAGGATCTCAATCTGTTGCCCGAGAAACCGCAATTGCAGTTCATTGTTAATGATGTCGTCTGCCTGTTTGACCCGTTGTTTTCGATTCATTTGTGACCTGATTATTGCGCGTGCGGTACGCTCATCTCCACCATCCCGCGCTAGCGTGCGCGAGACTTGTGTATTGACAGAGACGTCCACGACCAACACTCTGTCAACCAGCTCTGACTGACCGCTTTCTAAAAGGAGCGGCGAGACAAGCATACAGTAAGGGCTTTTGCTCCTCGAAATTTGCCGTATCAGCCACTCTTTGATCAAAGGATGGAGCAGCGACTCTAACCATTGCTTCTCCTGCTCTTGATGGAATATAACTCGTCTCAACGCTCCACGGTTTAGTCTGCCATCCTCCAAGAGCAATTCGGCCCCAAAATGCTCGGCAATTTCTGCAAGCGCTTGGGTGCCGGGTGCGACTACTTCCCGCGAGGCGATGTCGGC
>DORE01000129.1:5060-15739 GCA_003514305.1 Gammaproteobacteria bacterium
CCGGTCAGACCGACTACGAACATCGGAGGCTTCCGCATTTATGGAGTGCCTTAAATAATGGCTGCTTCATAGCAAGAACTCACTGCTGTAAAAGGAGTAGATCTGACTACTCCAGATTAGCATAATAAGCCCCGCTCCGGTCAGAAACGGGCCAAACGGCAAAGGCGCTGATTTGTCTCTGCCCATGAGATGAATGCAACCAATACCAAAGACTGCCCCTACCAGCGAAGAAAGAATGATAATAGGAAGCAATGCTTGCCAGCCCATCCATGCGCCCAGCGCAGCAAGGAGCTTAAAATCGCCGTAACCCATTCCTTCCTTGTTGGTCATCAATTTGAAAATCCAGTAGAACGACCAAAGTGACAAGTAGCCAACGATCGCACCTAATATTGACTCTTGCGGTGTTATCCCGGTTCCTAATTCTAGGGTGTTTACTGCCAGCCCGAGCCAGATTAGGGGAATTGTTATGCTGTCCGGAAGTAACTGATGATCGAAATCGATCATGGTAAGAGCGATCAGGGCCCAAGCGAATATCAGCAGTGCCAGCGTTAGCCAAGTGACTCCAAAGTTCACGGCAATAAGCGCAGACAGCAGTCCGGTAGCCAACTCAATCACGGGATAACGAATCGAGATTTTAGCTCTGCAATTTGCACACTTGCCGGCAAGCAGCACATAGCTGATTAGTGGGATATTTTCACAAGGTCTGATCCGGTGATGGCAATGTGGGCAATGGGAGGCTGGTTCCGCTAGTGACAGCCTTTTCCAGGACAACGGACTCTTCTGGTCTACTAGCTTCGTATCCTCTATTTTGAGGAGTTCACAGCATTGCTGTCTCCAATCTCTTTCAAGCATAAAGGGCAAGCGGTATATCACCACATTGAGGAAACTTCCCACCAGAAGGCCCAGCACGAAGCAGCTTGTTGTGAAAGTCGCCGGACTCTGTTGTAGCAGTTGAAGTGAAGTCATTTAGCACAGACCGAGCTTTAAAACTGAGCTGGACAGAAAGATTGACACGATTCTTGCGATTGCACGCGCGCGTACTACCATATCTATTTCTCGGTAAAACTCACGAACAAAATGTTTGGCATCTGTCTATACTCAAATTGTCTTAATCAAAATATGCAGTATAGCTGGAGCAAGGCCGCCTTGTCCGGCGAGGACCTTCATTCCCCGCCCCACCGTTAATATCAACTGTCTAGTGTAACCCTCTTATGCTTGCAATCGTTTGAACTTTTCATAGCAATCAAGCGAAATCGTCCCCCTGAAGCTAGAAAAGGTATGTTGCTCAGCCGGACATCGATCTAGAATTAATGATCTCGCGATCACTTGTCCTGGTTTCAGCGCTGGTTAACAAAGGCCCTTGTCTAGGCAAGAACCGCCTTTAGACCACTGTATAGGGGCTGTGATGCCGTCTGCAGCCAACTTATAGGTTATACCGTCCAGGTCCGTGGAATCACTTCGCCACGTCATCGTTATTACCCCGTCGGCAACTTCCCCGCCGTGAGTGGTCTCATTGACCGCAACATTAGCGGATATACCAAGCGATCCCCCGTCGAGATCAGTTAGCGCAAACGGGTTACGGGTCTGTATAGCGAGCTCTACAGCAACCTTGCGAGAGGCGACCGCTAGGACAAGCCTCGAGAACAACGCACGCCTAGAGTAGTTCTGATAAGCCGGCATAGCTATCGTCGTCAATATGCCAATGATGGCAACAAAGAGTACCAATTTTCGCAGGATGAAGCCGTGTGCTTTCTCCATATGTCTGAGCCTTATAGGTGTGGCTTGTTTAGTTGTCGGATTTTAATGTGTGTCGTCGCCTGAAACGGTGAGTGCGAGCTATTTTATAATCCTGCGCTTAACGATCTGGTAATATCTTGAAGCCTGTTTCAGGGTTACAAGTAAATGTAGCTAAAGCTACACTATTCGCGATTATATCTCTGAACTATAGATTAAATTCTCATATCTCATGTCCTACCAGCTTTTTATCGTGTTTCGGCTGGTTTAATCATGAATGTTTATAATCGACAAAAGATGGCATGTTTCAAAATTTGGGCATATAGCTCGTCGGCCTCTTGGGCTGTCTGCTGATGTAGTCCTTCAGCAGAAGTGGAAACCCAGCAGTTTCCGCGCTTGCTCAGGTAAGTTGAAATTTGGTAACCAGTTTAATTAATTGTGAAGCATACGCGGCTGCCTTCATTACTAAACACCACTTTGCTTGAACTGTAAGCGCTGGTAATATCGTACTGTCGAGCCTAAGCCTTATTCTTGAAGGGCTAAATTCTTTAAATCAATGCAGTATTCGAGGCTGACTGACCTCGAAATTGGAGGAAGGTAATGAAAAAATCGGCAAACTTGGCGGCTAGCCTGACGATGCTTTTGGGACTGGTTGGACCACAGTCCGGCCTGAGTCAGGACAAAACAGTCGATGACGGTGTTTTCACCGCGGCACAGGTCGCTTCAGGTCAGACGGTTTACAATTCACAATGTAAAACCTGTCACAATATGCGCTTCTATAGAGATACCTTGCGCTCCTGGAACAATCAACCGCTGTTATATCTTTGGGAGAATATTATGGGCACTATGCCGGCGGACAATCCGGGGTCGCTTATGTTTGAGGAGTATACCGACGTTATTGCCTATATTCTCTCGGAGAACGGGTTCCCTGCTGGCGAAACTACTTTAGATCCCGATAACGGTATGGATGCCATCAAAATTCTTGCTCCCTAACAGCGAAATAGCCGCATTCCAAAGTTATCAAGGTCGGCATCTTCTTCCGGCTTTATTTATGACTACAAAGACACGGCTATTTCACTGACCGTGTTTCTAAGCCGGAGTCAAGGTCATCGACGGGGCAAGCTTCAAGCACTCGCCTGATTTCATTACGGTCACGGGATTCCAATTGAACACTGTATTTGCTTGCGATTAGATCCCAAAGCTGTGCGTACTCACATTTGAACTCATCTCGGGGCATATAGCGGCTTGGGCCTCTGTCGCTCTTGCGGCGAATTTCTCTCTTCTCGACCAGCATGAGGTTCAGTGGATCATTTGAAAACTGGACCTTTTTGTCAGGCATCCAGCGGTCGCCACCATGAGTATGTGCGTACATTCGGGGGATGACATGGTCGATATCAACTTGAACTGCGACAGTAAAGGTTGCTCCGGTGTATTCGTCTAACCACTCTCCGGAGCGTACTACGCAGTTTCTCGGGTTTGTATATTTGACTTCGGCTTTGCTGGTTAAGATCAGCATCTCCTGCCTTGTTGATTGGCAGTCCTGGTCGAAGTCTTCTTCGTAAGGCCAGTCGTCTTCATTGAAAAACCTTTCGCGGTCTCGATAGTTCGTCATAACACCATCTCGACGACGGCGCATTGGGTCAAAGGTATCGGGGATCATGCATCCGGTCATGTGGCAATGGTAGGAGGGACCGAAATAATGGCCGCCATTGAGATCAAGGCTGCCTGGATGAGCTTGCATGTCTGGTTTGACGGTGAGACAGATAGCTATCGCGATGATCTGGATTACTTGATTTTTTTTCATAACCACTTCCAAAGCGTTGATGCTAGAAACTTGTGTCGCCCTATCCTGAGCGTAATCTAAAACAAACTAATATTCAGCAATCGACGAGCAAGGAAAGGTCTAATGCCTTGCAGTTTTTCGTCAGTGCTCCTACAGAGACGTAGTCTACGCCAGTTTCAGCAATGTTGACTAGCTGGTCGTCTTTTATTCCGCCGGAAGCCTCGAGTTTTGCTCGGCTTCGATTTTGGAAAACCGCTTGTCTTAACTCGCTAACCGAGAAATTGTCCAGCATTATGATATCGGCATCGGCGGTGATTGCAGCTTCCATTTCGTCGAGGCTTTGCACTTCGATCTGTACTGTTTGGCCTGGACTTACTGCCCGTGCCTTTCTGATCGCAGCGATAATGCCGCCGCAACTCACGATATGGTTTTCCTTGATCAAGTAGGCGTCGAACAGTCCCAACCTGTGGTTCTTACCGCCACCTACAGTCACCGCGTATTTCTGTGCTGTTCGCAGTCCGGGCAGTGTCTTGCGTGTGTCCAGCAGTGTGGCTTGGGTGTGTTGAATCAGCTTCACATAAGTGGCAGTTTGCGTTGCTGTCGCTGAGAGAGTTTGCAGAAAGTTCAAGGCAGTTCGTTCGCCGCTCATCAGTGCTCTGGCGGGTCCTTGAAGATCACAAAGGTTTTGGCCTGGTTCGATTAGGTCGCCTTCTCGCACATGCCAGTTCAGGTGGATATCGTCATCGAGTTGGTGGAAGACTTCAATCGCCCACGGTATGCCACAAAAGACGCCGTTATCTTTACTTACGATACGCCCCCGCGCGCGTTTCTGCCCAGGAATCAGTGCAGCAGTGATGTCACCACCCCCTAGATCTTCAGCTAAGGCGCGGCGTACCGTCTCAGCAACATCTTTAAGAATGTCATGCGGGCGGGGTTGACTCATCACTCTTTCTGGCTCCCGGATTGTCTGAGGGTTAACGTATTCTCGCGTTGGGCGAACTCCAACCGTTTCAATGCGCTCATCCCCAAGAGGATTGTGTCGCCTCTCATGCTCGGTGAAATGCTGGCGGACACCCCGCTGAGCTCAATACTTCCGAGTGTCAACTTACTGATCGTGGTGGAAAAGACAGGCACAATTCCGGCGGCAGTAATGACTCGGGTTTCAGCTCCATAGAGTAGGCCGATTTTTCCAGCAACGCCTGCCGGAACTGCCACGTCGGTTGCGCCTGTATCTAATAAAAAAGTCACGGGCCAACCGTTGATGGTGCCTGCCGCCATGTAATGACCCTGCCGATTCCGTAGCAATGCGACTTCCAATGATCCGTCTTCCAACAACGTGCTGCCCGGTTCTGCGTTCGGATTTCTTTGACTTTTGATCCAGCCGTCGAAAAACACCGTCAGCGAGGTCAGTGCTAGAGCAAACGATATGACAAGCATTCCTTGTCCGAGCTTTTTCTCGCGTAGCTGTGTTGTTGGGCTCATGATCAAATTTTCTATCAAGTATGAATGATTTTGAAGCTGCAGCTCCTCGTGGGTTATATTTTGGAGATGATGCGCTGTCCACCTGAACCGCGAACCGATGAGGTTTTTGCGCTTTATTTTGACGCTAGTCTCAACAAGCAGGCTGGTCCGTTACATGGGTAGTCTGTGATAGACTTACTTTGCTAAAAGCCTTAAAAATTATCAATCATGTCCATAGAGTCACACAGATTAGCCCAAGCGATCTACGTCGAGTCGCCTAATCAAAGCGAGAGACCAGCCGAGGCCAAGATCAGTTTGCTGGTTATTCACAATATCAGTCTACCGCCGGGAGAATTTGGTAGCGATGCAATATTGCAGCTTTTCTGCAATACACTCAACTTTTCTGCTCATCCTTATTTTTGCGCTTTGGAAGGATTGCGTGTGTCGGCACACGTGCTGATCCGCAGAAATGGGGACGTCATTCAGTTTGTGCCGTTTAATCGCAAGGCTTGGCATGCTGGGAAATCGTCATTCGAAGGTCGTGAAGGTTGCAACGATTTCTCGATTGGGGTAGAGCTGGAGGGAACCGATGATGATCCGTTCACCGACGACCAATATGCGGCCTTAACTGAAATTACTCATGATCTCCTGGCGGCTTACTCGAGTTTGACTGCGGCGCGTATCGTAGGTCATAGTGACATTGCGCCGGGTAGGAAAAGTGATCCCGGGCCATGCTTTGATTGGGAGAGATATAGATGCTCTCTTTCCGCTGGGACAACAATACGCTGATCCACTCGAATGAAATTTCTGGTTATATTGATTTGCTTGGTAGTGAATCACCTCCGGTCGGATGATTGCGATCGCTTAGATGATTCCTGGTTCTTTCGCTTGCGGCGATTAACCGATCAGGCTCTTTCTCGCTTCGAGCGAAAGCGTAAGCTTCCTTGGCTAGTGCCAGTTATCTCTATTTATGCATTTCTGCTCTTGGCGCTATTCATAACGTTACACTTCGTTAGCGATGTTCTTTACGGGTTTGCGACTATGCTGATTCATATCTGGGTGCTTCTGGTTGCCCTTGATAGAACGCAGCCGAGAAAGCTAGCGAGTGCATTCCTTGTCCGCTGGCGTGACGGGGATTTTCGAGCTAGCCTTCATTTTCTCCAGGAAGAGGGGCTCATCGCAGAAGGACTTGCCTTCAAATCAGATGCCCAAGTCTTCATCCATTTTAAAGAACAGTTTATCTATCGCTGCTTTGAGAAGATTTTTGTCATGTTGTTCAGCTATTTGTTGGCGGGCGCTTTCGGTGTGCTGTTTGCTTATGTCAGTTATCAACTACGTTACAGTTATAAGGAAAGCCAGCATGCAAAGCGGGAAAAGCTGATTGACGGGATTATTCTTGCGCTGGAGTGGATCCCGGTTCGTCTGCTGGCTCTGACTTTTTCTCTTGTCGGAAATTTTGTGCTTTGTTTTGACAAATTGAGGCCTCAGCTTTTGGATTTCAGCCAGCGGTCAAGCTCTGCTGATCTCTATGTATACGCCACTTGCGCGCTATCTCAGGTGGCTGGGTCCGGGTTAAACATCGGCGAGCCTCGGCCTATAAAGCTTGATCTAATTAGTAAGGGTAGTGATCGTGTCATTCAGGAAGGCGAGATCGAAGCGCTGCAGGCGCTGCTGGAGCGCAGTCAGACGATCTGGCTTGCAGGTTTGGCGCTGGTCACGTTAGTGGGCTTACAAGCCTTCTGAAGTGTAACTGCGATCGCACTTGAAATTGGCTGGGCTATCGGCCGTATTTTGTAGTTTTTTGGCGATTTATCGACTATTTTGTATTCACGTGTCCGCAACGCGTATGTTTTTTCTCTGTAATACATTGATATTTATGCATAAAAATGCCAACTGGTATGTCAAGTCTCCGAAACAAAATCTGTAGTATTACTACATTTATGGGAATCATTCGTGGAAAAGACGGAAAAATTCCGGTAAAGTAAAACGGATTTGTAATTTATTTACATACTATATGGACATCGCCAGGAGCCGAAGAAGCACATAGGGTGTAGGACATGACAAAACAAAACGACGCGAATCCAGAAGAAACCAAAGAGTGGTTGGACGCGCTTCAATCGGTCGTAGATGAGGAAGGCATTGACAGGGCGCATTTTCTTATCGATAAACTGAACGATACTGCCATTCGCATGGGGCGATATGTCCCAGTCACTTCCGTGGTGACTCCATATTGCAACACAATAGCGCCTCTCGATGAAGAACGCATGCCCGGCGACATGTTCATGGAGCGACAAATAAGAGGCATCGTGCGCTGGAATGCGTTGGCGATGGTGATGCGGGCAAACCAGCGTGACGGCAGTATCGGCGGTCACATCTCAACGTTTGCCTCTGCCGCGACACTATACGATGTTGGATTTAACTACTTTTTCAAAGGCCCCAATGAAAAGGACGAGGGAGATCTGATTTATTATCAGGGCCACTCATCCCCTGGCATATATGCGAGGTCTTTTGTTGAAGGTCGACTGGATGAGACTCAGCTGGATAATTTCCGCAATGAAGTTCAAGGCAATGGTCTATCTTCTTATCCACATCCTTGGTTGATGCCAGATTACTGGCAGTTCCCGACTGTTTCTATGGGGCTTGGGCCAATACAGGCTATCTATCAGGCCCACCTAATGAAATACCTTACCAATCGTGGACTACTGGACAACACTAATCGCAAAATCTGGGCATTTCTGGGCGATGGGGAAATGGATGAACCCGAATCGCTCGGGGCGATTGGCAAGGCAGGACGAGAACGACTGGATAACCTGATTTTTGTGATTAACTGCAACTTGCAGCGCCTCGATGGCCCGGTGCGTGGTAATGGCAAAATCATTCAGGAGCTAGAAGGAATCTTCAGAGGTGCTGGCTGGAATGTGATCAAAGTTGTTTGGGGAAGGCACTGGGATCAGCTACTGCAGGCGGACAAAGACGGTATTCTCCAGGCGCGGATGGACGAGGTGGTTGACGGTGAATATCAGAATTACGCCAGCCGGGGTGGGGGCTACACCCGAGAGCATTTCTTCGGGACTGACCCTGAGCTTCTCAAGATGGTAGAGCATCTCTCTGACGAAGGCATTATGGCTCTCAACCGAGGTGGCCATGATCCGTATAAAGTCTACGCTGCCTATGCTGAGGCAGTTAAAACGAACGGCAAGCCGACTGTCATTCTCGCCAAAACCGTAAAGGGTTATGCTTTTGGTGGAGGCGCGGAAGCTCAGAATGCAACGCACTCGGTGAAGAAGCTGGATATCGAGGCGCTGAAAAAATTCAGGGATCGTTTTGGTATCCCAATAGACGATGCCAAACTGGATGCAGTGCCATACTATCGTCCAGCTGAGGATAGTCTCGAGTTGCGTTATATGCGGAAGATGCGTGAAAAACTTGGCGGATCTTTGCCGCAACGTAGACCAGTGGGCCAACCACTGAAAGTTCCATTGCTGGATATCTTTGACGCCCAGTTAAAGGGCAGTGGAGAGCGTGAGCAGTCCACGACCATGGCTTTCGTAAGGATGTTGAATGCTCTCTGCAAAGATCAGGAGATTGGGGAAAAAGTTGTACCCATCGTGCCAGACGAGGCGCGGACGTTCGGCATGGAAGGCATGTTTCGGCAAATGGGTATCTACTCTGCGATGGGACAACTGTATGATCCGGCAGACTCCAATCAAGTGATGTATTACCGCGAAGATGAAAAAGGTCAGATGTTGGAAGAAGGAATTTCAGAGTCCGGTGCATTCTCTACATGGCTCGCTGCGGCAACTTCCTACAGTACAAACAACTGCCCCCTCATTCCCTTTTACATTTATTATTCCATGTTCGGCTTTCAGCGTGTTGGGGATCTCAGCTGGGCGGCTGGCGATTCGCAGGCTCGCGGATTCCTGATTGGTGCAACCGCTGGCAGAACGACGCTGAACGGAGAAGGGCTTCAGCATCAGGACGGCCATAGCCATCTTCTAGCGTCAACCATACCTAATTGCGTAACTTATGATCCAACTTACGCCTATGAGTTGGCGGTTATCGTACAAGACGGACTCCGCCGAATGTACCAGGAGCAAGAGTCGGTATATTACTACATCACCACAATGAATGAGAATTATGCTCAGCCCGAAATGCCGATGGGCTGCGAGCAGGGGATTGTTAAAGGGATGTATCTACTTGAAGACTGCGGATCGAAGGCTTACAAGATTAGCAAACCGATCGGTAAAGATGTGCATCTTCGTCTGTTGGGCAGCGGCACCATTTTGCGGGAAGTTCGAAAGGCCGCAGAAATATTGAGGAAAGACTACTCAGTGCTTGTTGACGTCTGGAGCGTCACAAGCTACAACGAACTCCGCAGGGAAGCGCTCGTGGTAAGTCGGCAAAACATCCTCAATCCATCCAAGAGGGCGAAGATTCCCTTTGTCACTGAGCAACTTGGTAAAAAGTCAGGTCCGGTAATTTCCGCTACAGACTATATGAAGCTGTACTCTGATCAGATTCGGGAATTTGTCCCAGATTCTTATCGTGTATTAGGAACAGACGGTTTTGGTCGCAGCGACAGCCGCGAGCAACTGCGTCATTTTTTTGAGGTAGATGCTAAGTTTATAGTGCTGGCAGCGCTAAGCGAATTGAAGGCGCTTAATCTGGTCACTGGAAAGCAGCTTACCGATTTCATGAAAGCCAACGGGATTGATCAGAGCAAGCCTAATCCCGTTTCACACTAGCTGAAGCTCAAAAGGTATGAACTAGCAGCGAGGATACAAGGTTTGGCGATAGAAAAAATAACAGTACCTGACCTCGGGGAAGCGAGTGACGTCGAAGTCATCGAATTGTTGGTAACAGTCGGGCAGCAGATTGCTGAAAATGACTCTCTCCTGGTACTGGAGAGCGATAAGGCCGCTATGGAGATTCCTGCACCGATGCCCGGAATTGTTAAAAGCATCGCAATCAATCTCGGCGACACGGTGAGCACAGGGGTTGAGATATTGACTCTGGAGATTGAGAATGACTCTTCAGCAGAGCAAGTGGAAGACATCGTTAAAGAGCAAATCCAAGAGGACTCTCAGTTTGCAGCACCCACTCCGAAGGCTGTAGGCGAGTCAGGTAGAGCGGAACAGTCTTTTTCGATCGAGTCTGTGGTTACGGTTCCCGATCTTGGGACTGACGATGAAGTGGATGTGATTGAGATTCACGTCAGCGCCGGAGATCAGCTTCAAGCTGATCAGCCGCTCCTCACTCTAGAATCGGATAAAGCCGCCATGGAGGTTCCTTCACCCCAGGCG
Source organism: Gammaproteobacteria bacterium (assembly GCA_003514305.1). Taxonomy (GTDB): domain Bacteria; phylum Pseudomonadota; class Gammaproteobacteria; order Pseudomonadales; family Pseudohongiellaceae; genus UBA9145. The sequence goes on from DORE01000129.1 coordinate 15,342, forward strand.
GGTCAAGTCCTCGAGTTACTTGTGAAAGTGGGTGATAAGGTCAAAACAGGAGCAGAGGTGCTTAAGCTCTCTGCCACCGTTGGCGGTGAAGCGGTGCTGGCGCAAAAAGCGTCCGCCGAGAGTATTGAAGCTCCTGAGGAAGCCGCTGATGATTCTCGGCCGATTCAAGCATCAGAGCCTCCTCAGTACTCTTTGCATGCTGCGCAGGATGCCTCGGGTGCGGCTGGGTCGACTAAGGTCTATGCGGGGCCGGCAGTTCGAAAGCTGGCGCGAGAGCTGGGTGTGGATCTGGCGCTGGTGCAGGGTTCTGGCGCTCGGTCCCGCGTTGTTAAAGAAGATATCCATACCTTTGTCAAATCGCGAATCAATGGCGCGCCGGCAGGGTCGCTGATGGTCGC
>DORE01000129.1:16126-16267 GCA_003514305.1 Gammaproteobacteria bacterium
AAATTGCAGAAGGTTACTGCGGTGAACATGCAGAGAAACTGGAGCACTGTTCCTCATGTTGCGCAATTCAATGAAGCAGATGTAACCGCGCTCGAAGACTTTCGGCACGAGCTACGTCCTGAGGCCGAAAAGAAGGGAGTC
>DORE01000211.1 GCA_003514305.1 Gammaproteobacteria bacterium
GTAAAAGCATCAAAAGACCCGCTGCCAGCGGTTAGATCATGTAACCAATTCGAGGTGGCAACCTCGTCCTTCTCTGAAATTATGGAAGCCAGACGTTCCTCCGCTTCGGCTCTGGATTTCCCCCATATAAGAAAAGGAAATATCGCGGTTCTGACTGAGCGCCCATAGCTACTAGCCTTTTGGGCGATGTCCTCGATAGTCGGGCTAACCGCCTCGATTGATGGAGTAGAGATGAAGGCCCAGTCGCACAACCGTGCCGTCATATTCTTCGCATCCTCTGATACACCCGCATTGGCAATCGAAGGAAGAATATCGGGCGTGGGGGAGGATTCTCCGCCGTTTACCGAATACCAGTCACATTCGTAGTTAAATGGCTGATCATCAGCGGACCAAAGTTTTTTGAGAATTTCCACGAAACAAGAGGTCCGCTCATAGCGACGTGAGTGCTCCGCCAAAGGAACACCCATCATCCCGAACTCTCTCTCGCTCCAGCCGCTTACAACGTTTAGCCCCCACCTATTGCCACTCATATGTGAGAGCGTAGAACCCATCTTGGCGACGACAAAGGGGTGAAAAAGTGGGACGTGCACAGTCGAAAACACATGAATAGAACTTGTAGCCCGCAGAAGAGCTGCCGCCCAAGTGGTTGTCTCTAGCGATGTGCCCAGAAAATTAGTTTCTCCGCCAAATCCACGCCACCGTGACACAGGAAACAAATATTTGAAGCCATAACTCTCTGCTAAGAGCGCTAGAGACTCATTGTGCTCATAGGTCCACTGATCCTCGACAACGCGATGCGTCGAAATTGAAGGCATGTTGGAGCAGTTGGGCATGAACAAACCCAAAGCCAGCTTCTGATCATAGTCATTGGGCATTTCTCAAGCTCTCAAGGTGACTCTCAAGTCCTCATAGCCACGAAATAAGAAGGCGCCCCTGAGGCGAGCTGACTCAATATCAACCAAAAAATTAGGGTATGCAGTGAACAGCTCCTCCAAAAAGATTTTTCCCTCCAAGCGGGCGAGTGCTGCGCCAACGCAGTAGTGGATGCCGCCACCGAAAGTGAGTGGCTTCTGTTCTCGCGGACTAATATCAAATGACTCGGGATTATCGAAATGACGTTCGTCTCGGTTAGCAGCTGCTACGATGGTCAACACCCGCTCTCCGACTCCAATTTTTTGCCCGGCCACCTCTTTTGGTTCCAAAGCGGTTCGATAGGTAGCTTGCAAAGACGACTCAAATCGGAGGATCTCCTCGACTGCCGCATCTGCCAGCGCAATGTTATTCTGCAACTTCAATCGTTGCTCTGGATTTGCCCCAAGACAAAAAATTCCGTTACCAATCATATGAGCTGTCGTCTCAAACCCTGCGCCAAATAGCCCAATCACAGAAGTACTCAGCTCTTCTTGTGTCAGCGCATCGTCACCGTCACCAGCATAAACCATGGCCGTTGTGAGGTCGTCTCGGGGAGCTTTCTTCCGCCTTTGAAAGAGGTCATCGAAAAACTCCGTCAAAAAGTCCATCTGCTGATTCGCTAGGGCTAACTCCTCAGGCTCTAGGGCCCGCGTCTCGAAAACAGGAAAGGTATCCGCTACCGCCTGATTCAGCTCGGCCAAAAGCTCCCACGAGAACTCGCCCTCCTCCATCCCAAGCATGTCGCACATCACCAATGTCGGAAACAGATAAGCGAAGTCAGTGATGAAATTTACATCTTCAAGCTTGGCGACTTGTTGTAATTGTCGTGCCGCCAATTGTCTGATTCGTGGGGCCATTTCTTTTACACGTCGGTGAGTTAACGCACTCGCAACCAGATCTCTCACACGGGTGTGCTGTGGAGGATCTTGCATGACAAAGACTCTGGAAAGCCAAGCGTACGCGGGCTGGGCTAAGACATCGAACGAATCGTCATAAAATAACTGAATGTTTCTAACGAAGTCGCCCTGCCCGAAAGACTTGTCTATCAGGACAGAGCGGCAGTCATCATAACGAGTGGCAACCCAGAACCCAAGATCGGATAGATGAATGGGGTCTTCATCCCGCAGTGTACTGAAGGTGGGGTACGGATCCTGAAGAAATTCAGGATCCATGGGGTTGAAGCTATGGTGGGACAAACGAAAGCCTAGATGCCAACTCTCACCACCTAAAACTGATAGGTAACGGTGGCTCCGTAGGTCCGAGGTGGGAGTACTGCACCGACCCGCAACGAATCATAGAGCGGGGCAGTGATGATGTTATTGGACATAACCTCCTCATCACTTAAGTTTCGGCCCCACACACTAAGTAACCACTGGTCATTCCATGAGTACTCGGCAGAGGCATTGTACTGTTCGTAAGCGTCTTGATAAGCGTCGGCTCGATTCCATTCTGTGAAGTAGACATCATCCTGGTAATAGGCCTCGCCTCGCAGCCGCAAGACACCGGCACCCACTTGCCCTTCCCAGGTCACTCCTAGTTTCGCGGTGCTCTCAGGCGCATTGGGTAAGGTATTACCGCTCAAATCAGTAATAGCGAAGCCGTTGGCATAGTCGCCATTGAAAAACTCTTGGTACTCCGCGTCTAAATAAGTCAAATAGAAATCGAAAGAGAAGCCGTTCCCAAAGCTCCCCTCGACCTCTAGTTCAATACCTGAATTCTCTGCCTCTGCAGCATTAATTGTGGATACTGTGCTGGTCTCGTCTACGAAAGAGATCTGCATATCTTGGTAATCATAGAAAAATGCAGCGACACTGTATTTCAGGGTGCCGTCACTATTCTGGCCTTTCAAGCCTATCTCAAACGCATCAACGGTCTCTGGGTCCAAAGCTGGACTTAAGCTGCCAGTGTTGATTACTCCTGATTTAAAAGCCTCCGTATAAGTACCGTATAACATGAACGTATCGCTCGGCGCGTACTGGATAGTCACCCTAGGCGTGACATCGTTCCAACTGGCACGTTGGTCGGTAGGAACATTGAGCTGAATGGCATCAAAGATAAAGGTTCCTGTCCCTGCTCGTTCCTCGTAGTTGTAACGGAGTCCACCAATAACCGTGAGTTGCTCAGTGAATTGGTAGGTTGCCTCGGCGTAGGCACCCCAAGCTTCGATGTCAACATCACCATCTTGCAGGTAGTTACCGCTGTTAATAGCATCGCCGATAGGCGTACCACACAGCGCGGGCGCCAGAGCAAAACAAATATTTGTCATCGGCACCTTAACTTCGCCATAAAGCTCCTCATCGAAGTACATCAGACCAGCAATCACATCTAACCGGTCCGTGCTGTAGTTCAATATGAATTCCTGTCCAAAGGAATCGCTCTCTTCAATGTAGTTATTTTGACCGTAAAGATTCACATCGGTGGAGTCCAAGTCGTCTCTGAGAAACCTATCAAGGCTTTGCGAGGAGGTGATTGATTTAAGGCTCAAACTGTCGTTAAAAGCATAATCAATGGTGAGGTTGACGAGCTGACCGTCCCGATCGTTAATGGGCTCCTGATCGGAATTTATGTCATAAAAATCACCACCCACCATGCCAACAGTTTTGCCGCCAAGGAGAACCACACCCAAGGGCACTGGGACTGCAGACCCAGCTGACTGGCCGAAGTAACTGAAGGCATAATTATTGTCTTCCTCCTCATAATATTGAGCAGAAAGCGTAGCAGTAAGTGGCCCCCCGGCGTCGTATACAAAGGTCGCTCGATAAGCCTTGGCATCCCGGTCGTTGACGTCTGAGCCGGTAGCGATGTTGTTACCGTAACCGTCTCTGTTATCCAAGCTTGCTGCGATGCGCGCAGACAGCGCATCTCCCATCGGGATATCAATAGCTCCCTTAAATTGAGTAAGACCAAAATTCCCAGCAGTGGCGCTTAGATAGCCACCCAGCTCTTTGCCGGGTTTGCTTGTCACCATATTTATTGCGCCGCCTGTGGCCCCACGGCCATACAGCGTTCCTTGAGGACCTCTCAGGACTTCTACCTGAGCCAAATCAAACATCCCCATCAATTGGGCTGCAGGTCTTGGGATGATTGCTCCATCCTGAAGAAATGAAACCGCTCCCTCCCCGCCAATATCAATACTCGTCATCCCGATACCGCGCATAAACACCCGAGCAAATCCGAACTGGTCGCCCAGAGAGAGGTTAGGAATATCTACTTGCATATCCCTGACTTCTTGAATGCCTCCTGGCCCCACTCTGTCTCCAGCTAAAACGTTGGCGGAGCCAGCTAGATCCTGAAGTGCTACCGACCGTTTGGTCGCGGTAACTACAACTTCCTCCAAAGTGCTGTCTTGAGCACTAGCTATCTGAAACGAAGACAGAAAAAGGACACCGAGCCCTGATGCTTTGACAAAGTCTTTGATATTCATAAGTACTCCTGGCAAGTATTGTTGCGCTTTGTTGGCTTTATTTCTCCAATATGATACGAGTGTATCATGTGTTCGACGTACCTGACGCGCCTCGCTCAAACCAAGCTCGCACAATAGTCGGGCATTTTTTTGAAGCATCGGCTGGTACCATTTACTTAAGCAGAGATACAAATTGGCTAATCCATTTCAAACACATGGGGTTGTTTAGTTGTCGCGGCAAATTAGCCCACCTTCCGCTCTTTCTTAAACTTAATGCTGTGCTGTTCACGATCCCAAGTATCCGCTGTAACGCCTTCAGATCTCAGGACGTGCTTCATGACTTTGGATGACGGCGTTTTAGGCAACTCCTCAAGAACCCTGATGTACCTCGGCACCATGAAATAGGGCATTCTGTCACCCAAAAAATTCATGAGGGTAGTCTGGTCAATATCTTTGCCCGCTACAGGAGCGACAGAAATCATTACATCATCTTCACCTAGGTCGCTCGGTACAGCGTAGGCGGCAGCTTCCCGGACATCAGGGTAGGCGACGACCTCAGCCTCTACCTCAAAAGATGAAATGTTCTCTCCGCGACGACGCATCGCATCTTTCATCCGGTCGACGAAGTAAAAGTAGCCCTCATCGTCCTGCCGAAAGCAATCTCCGGTGTGAAACCACCCGTTGCGCCACGCCTCTGCGGTAGCCACCGGATTTTTGTAGTAACCGCTATTCATACCCCACGGTCGATCGGTTCTCACAATCATTTCACCGATCTCCCCAAGCGCCACCTCGCAGTCATTTTCATCAACGAGTCTGACGTCTACACCATCCCTTTTCTTGCCGCAGGTACCGCGCTTGGTCGGATTGGGCTCGGAGACAATGGGCGATGAGATTTCGGTCATATTAAAAATTGTGTAAACGTCGATCCCAAACCGCTCATAAAATTCGGTGCAGGTCTCAGTTAACGGCACCATGAATGCCAGCCGGACACTATGGTCCTTGTCATGCTCAGAGGGTTCCTGTTTCAACAAAAACGTGGTCATCACTCCGAGCAGGAAAAAGGCACTGGTGCGGCTCTTACTGACAAAAGGCCAAAACTTTTCGGTGTCGAAACCGTCCATCACAGCGATCGATCCGCCTCGGCATAGCATGACAAAGATCACACCCATGCCACCTATGTGAAAGATAGGCATGTTGATGAGAAAACGATCCTCGCCGGTCACAAAATGCCAAGTTTCCGGGCCGGCGTTCGTAAAGATGTGGAGGTAAGACGAGAGTACACCCTTGGACGGCCCCGTTGTCCCGGAGGTAAAAATGATTGACTGCGTATCCCAAGGCTCAATGGGCTTGAGTAAATCAGGGGGCTCTGACGCGTCGCTAACGATGGCTGAGAAGTTTACAAACTCATAATCAGCTTCAGCAGTGCTATCGCCGAGATGAATTACTTTGGCAATCTTCGCTGTTTCTATTGAATCGAAACGCTCCAGTAATTGGCCATGAGCAACCATCACGGTCGCG
>DORE01000061.1 GCA_003514305.1 Gammaproteobacteria bacterium
GGCTTCAATTCTAAGTTGATGTTGACCATTTTCATGCACTTTAGCTTGCAGTGCACTTAATATAGGGGTTGTGGTCTCGCGGAGTTTTAGATTGACCTCTGGAATCAATTTGCGTAGTCGGTTTAGCTTATTTTCGACCGTTATCAAGCGAGTCGTCTCTTTGAAATTTATGCTCTCAAGCTCATTCTTCAGTGATTGCAACTCTTGTGTGAAATTAGGAGCTTTTTGCGAAGCTGTGCCTTTGCTTTCGCCATGGCATGAGCATTCAGCCTCCCCATTTGCAATAACCGGTTCAATTGCTTCTGACTTTAGAGAGTCGTGGTCTACTCCCTCTTTCGCAGAACCTTGAGAGTCTCCGTGAGAATTTTGCCCATTCCCTTCTTCAGATGTTTTCTGATTTTGCGATTCCGATGAAATAGGAGAATCATAATCTGCAGGTTGACTAAGGGATTGCAGAACGTCCGGGGCAGGAGATGAATCCTTTATAGCGATGGGGTTGGCAGATGCTGTTTCTGTGAGTGGAGTCCCACATGAATCGTTGGAGGACAATTTTGAGCTCATGATTTAGTACCATTGATAATGAAGATGTTCAAAGCTTCCCTACCCGTTTCAGTTTCAGGTTGGAGTCTAGCAGAACTTTGCCTTTGCTTACTGGTTGTGTGTACAAAGAGACCCGGTTTATATTTATACTTTCCGCCGTTCCAGGCGTATTTACCCACAAATCGTCGGGGTATAATAATCGCCAATTTTCATTTAACGCTAGCACCAGGAAAAGCTGTATGTTGGCGGAAGAAATTAAAGACCTAATTCAAGAAAGCTATCGTCAACTCTTAAAATCAAGGGAGCTAATTCCTCGGTTTGGTCAACGATTGATGATAGCTGAGATCGCGAAGCATCTTTCAATTATCGACGACTCTCCCGCTTCCAGAGAATATGAAGAGACCGCTGATACACTTGAGAGCTCTTCCAGTGACTTAGGCTCGCCAGATCAAGCAGTTAAGGCACCGACAGCGCCAGTTTGCGTGATTGAAGCTGGAACAGGGACCGGTAAAACATTGGCTTATCTGCTAGCAACAATCCCACTTGCCCGGGCATTAAATCTGAAAGTAATCATTGCGACCGCAACTGTTGCTTTACAAGAGCAGGTTATCTCAAAAGATATACCGGAATTGCTGAATGGGTCTAAACTCGATTTTTCTGTAGCGCTTGCTAAAGGAAGAAGACGATATGTTTGCCTTTCTAAATTGGACTTGCTTTTGGAACCCAATGACAGTCTTCAGGCAATCATTGAATTCTATGGTGAGGAATCGACAGATTTAGGAAAACCGGATGCTCGCCTTTATCAAGAAATGCTGGAGGCTCTTGCAGATGGCAGCTGGGATGGTGATAAAGACGCCTGGAAACGGCCTATAGCCGAGCAAGAATGGCGCCCATTGACAGTCGATAATTCAAGTTGTCTTGGTGCCCGATGTAGCAACTTTAGTCACTGTATTTTTTTTAGAGCCAGAGAAACACTGGATAAGGCGGATGTAATTGTAAGTAATCATGATCTGGTGCTTTCAGATCTTTCCCTTGGTGGTGGAGTAATTCTGCCGGAACCTTCGAATTGCCTCTATATTTTTGATGAGGCCCACCATTTGCCAGTCAAGAGTAACAATCATTTTGCGGCGAACATACGTATCCGCAGCACCCGGGCCTGGCTCGAGAGTACAGGCGATTTGATCTCGAAGCTTCTTCTAGAAAATCTCATACCTGTCGACTCAAAACATAAGTATGAAAAGCTTCAAGCTATTCTGCAGCAGCGCCTGGAAGAGTATTGGCTTATGTTACAGCCGTTTCTTCTGAGTGAGGCTGATGTTCGGAATAAACGTAGTCGTTATACCTTTCCGCATGGAATTCTCCCGCCAGACGTTCGAGACGCAGCAGGTAATTTATTCGGTGCTTTTTCCCAGCTCGCCGGTTTGTTTGACAACATAACTGACGAGTTGAAGGCAGAAATAGAAAACGCGGAAAACTTGAGCAGGAAAAAATTGGCTGAACAATTCTACCCGATTGTCGGTAATGCCCAACGTAGGGCCGAAGCAAGCACTGCACTTTGGGCAGCGTATTCAAAGGAAGATGTCCCCGGGAAGCCTCCGGTAGCCAGGTGGATGACTTGTCGTGAGGATGACACTCAGATTGATATCGTTTTGTCTGCGAGTCCAGTATTGGCGGCGGACAACTTGAGCGAAAAATTGTGGCAGCAGTGTGCTGGTGCTGTGCTTACCTCAGCAACACTGTCTGCGCTAGGAAACTTCGATCTCTTAAAACTTAGGGCAGGGCTACCAGAATCATCTTTTTTCCTGAGCATACCCAGTCCGTTCGACTTCGGCAGGGCAGCGACCTTTGCGGTGCCAATTATGGGCTGCGATCCTTCTGATACGCAGAGGCACACGAATTTTATCGCGACGGCGCTCCCGCAGCTTATACTTCAACCGGTCGCGGCTTTGATGCTGTTTTCGAGCCGGCGTCAGATGGTTGATGTGATGGAGCGCCTTCCAGAAGATTTGCAAAAGATCGTACTGTGTCAGGACGATTATCAGAAAGCCCAGCTATTGAAATATCATAGGCAACGTGTCGATCAGGGGCAAAGCAGTTTGATATTCGGTCTTGCGAGTTTTGCTGAGGGCATAGACCTACCTGGTCGGTATTGTGAGCATGTCCTGATTGCTAAAATTCCTTTCGCTGTACCTGACGACCCTATTGAGATAACACTTTCAGCTTGGATTGAGGGGCAGGGCCAGAACCCATTCATGACCTTGGCCGTCCCAGATGCTGCGTTTCGGCTGGTTCAGGCAAGCGGCAGACTGCTACGAAGCGAATCTGACTCCGGGCGCATCACTCTTTTTGACGACCGACTTTTTACTAAACGATACGGTAAACAAATCTTGGCTTCGCTTCCACCTTATCGACAGGAGCGGATAGAGATTTAAAGATACTAGAAAAACCAGTTTTCTCTGTTGAAAAATCCCTTAAGACAAGCGTGTTAATACGGCGTGAGTGCTGAAGAATCCTAAGATTATGCGTAAGTGTGAGAAGGATCAAACCTCAGTTGAGCCTCCGAATCGAATAGATCCGACTACTCTCGGGATCTGGTGTGTCAGGATGAATGGACTTGCGACCTATTCTATCCGCTATGTCCATTCCTTCAACAACCCTGCCGATTACAGTATGCCGTCCATTTAACCAAGGCGCGTCGCGTAGAGAAATGAAAAATTCTGGACCATTTTTGTTGGGACCATCATTTGCTAGGGCCACAATACCTCGAGTTAACGCTCTAGTGGGATATCTATTTTGGTAGCTATACCCTTCGTATTTATAAAGCATCATAACGGTCAATGACTGTAAGGATTCGAGTATAGTGGTCTCCTCAGTTTCTAACTGCTCACGGGAATCTATTTGGAGGTGTCGGTAAAGCGGTTCTAGTACTCTTCGGGCAAATACCCGTTGACTTCCTACGTTTAGGATGGGGTTGATTTCGCCCGCTGCGAGTACTACCGGAAGTTGGTCGAGGCCGAGGGCGCTGGCGTTTATCTCATCTGCTAGGTAGTCTAGTGTACTGCCATATGCTTGGTGATCTTGCGAGCCGGCTTGAATGATGAAGTTCGGAACCACTCGGTGAAAACGAGAGTCGTTGTAGTAGCGTGGGCTGATCGTTGTGTTGGAATCACCAGCTGTTAATGCCACTTCACCTTCGGTAAGGTCGACAAAGCGCGCCACATTATTTGGTGCTTCCGCGGTGAGCATTTCGATATAGATTGGTCCCTCCGAAGTGGAAACCAGCATCAACGGATTGGCAGTATCCTCCATGGCAAGTCTGGCGGTCGAATAGTCGGCGTGGCTCCAGATGTGCGCAATAAACGCGAGCGAAATGATTAAGAGTTTTAGCATAGAGATGTTTTGGTGCACTCCAGTTCAGCAGTTTTGAGTGAATCCAGTGGGCACTTATGCAGATCAGGGGCTATGTGGAGCCAGAGCGAACCAACGGTTTAAGGATTCTCGGTTATTGTAGAGTCATTCCGGTTTAGGAGGCAATCTCTTGAGTGTCTTGGCTTACCCAACAGGAATGACTGATGCGGTTTGAAGAGCTTTAGACGCAAGGGCTAGGTCAGAGGCTCAAGATGTCAAGGAGTCTGGAGGGTTACCAGATCTTCAGGTGTGTCGATATCCATCAGAACTGCCGGGTCTGCGACCTGAATGAGTCTGAGGTGGTTCGAATGCTCAGCCAGGACCGACTTGCCGCCGGAGTCGCCTCGCAGCTTGGTAAGTGAACTAAAATGCCTTTCCCCGAATACCACTGGATTGCCCCTCGTTCCATTGTACTCTGGCGCGACAATAAGGTTTGGGTCGGCAGATTCTAAAAGCCTGGAGTATGTCGCAGTGCTAACGAAGGGCATATCGCTTAGGCAGACAAAACATGCATCCCAATGCGTTGTGAATCGCATTCCGAAGGCCAGGGTAGCACCCATGCCTTCA
>DORE01000221.1:0-1184 GCA_003514305.1 Gammaproteobacteria bacterium
GCATCAACAAGGAATAATTGGTCTCCTGCAACCACCACCACGCAAGGGCCCGAGGCGCGGGGTGAGGGCATCGGACCGCCCGCACCGCAGAGCGCGACGTGCAAGCCATCTGGTAGCACCTCTACCTGATTCGTGCGCATCTGTTTTGGGAGAGCAGCCGCGAGGAGGCGTTCGGCAATCGTCGCCCGCTGGGAGTAGCCCAGGCCGAGCAGAATCAACCCGCAACCTAGAACAAACAGTAATTTCTTCATCTCAGGCCCCTTTTTATCTCGACTGACGTCCTAATTTCCCAACAGTCTATACTTATTGGCATTAATTATGCCAATATAAAGTAGAACGCCTACGCGGTTATCGGCAAAGCGGGTGCTGGGCGTTGACTGTGGACGTCGGAAATCCTGCTTAGTTCCAGCCCGTGAGCCCGGTATTTGTTGGCCTGTGCCATGGCGCGTTAAGCTTGTGTTTCCCCCCGGCTGTGGCACTATCGCATCAGTAAAACTAGGGAGAGTGCGCGTAAAACTACATGCGTGCATTTTTCTGATAAAAAACAACGAATCAGAACCTATCCATGGGAGTCCACAACAATGGTTAAAACATTCGCGAAAGTAGCCGTGAGTGCTGCGGTGGCCAGTCTGTCGGTGACAGCGTTTGGCCAGGCACTCGAAGAGGTCGTCGTAACAGCGCAGAAGCGGACCGAAAGTCTGCAGGACGTGCCAATTTCAGTAACCGCTATCAGTGGAGACTTGATTCAAGATGCCTCTATTCGAAGCTTTCAGGAGCTTGGTGCTTACGTGCCCAATTTCTCAGTCGCCGAAAACCCTGTTAACACGATCATCACGATGCGCGGCATTTCTATTGGGTCAAACCAATCGTTTGAGCAGTCTGTAGGACTGTTTCTCGACGGCGTTTATTTGGGTCGAAGCCGGCAATCGAGAATAGGTCTCTTTGATCTGGAGCAGGTGGAGGTCCTTAGGGGGCCGCAAGGAATCTTGTTTGGAAAAAACACTTTGGCCGGGGCGATCAACGTCCGTTCAGCCGCGCCTCAGATTGGTGAGGAAATGTCGGGCCGGATTGCAGCAAGCTTCGAGTCAGATAATGGAGAGTATTTTGAAGGGCATATCGGAACGAGTTTAGGGGAGAATGCTGCTATCAGGCTTTCCGTGATGGATCGATCCATCGACGGTTAC
>DORE01000221.1:1518-2330 GCA_003514305.1 Gammaproteobacteria bacterium
TGTCGCGCCAAATGCCACCTACTCCGATTCACCAACCACCGATGAGACAATAATGCGCTTGGGTCTGCAGTGGCAGCCCTCCGAGAACACCTCGGTTGGTTTGCGCTACACGTACGCCGACTACGAGAGAATTGGTAGCAATTCTGTTGTGACCAATTTTGCGCCGACTCTTGTGGATGCAAATGGAGATGGTGTTCGCGAGACTCCATTTGTGCCCGCCTCCAATGCGGCAATGTACGGAATAATGGGTATTGCGTACCCGGGTTTTAATGCCTCTACCTATGCAAATCGTTCATCCAGAGACGTTTACTATGATGGCTTGTCCATAGGCGGTACCGAAGCTTTGGATAACGGAAATGGTCCGGAGCGAGTTTCGGGAACGAATACTGAAAACCAAGAGTTTTCTTTGAATATTGAGCATGAATTTGCCAATGGTATGACCCTGTCATTAGTGACTGGGGTTTCCGAATACGAGTATAAGGACGGCATTGAGGCTGATTTTCTCCCGGTAGATTTTATCGGGCGCAGCGATGATTCGGATTTTGAACAGTTTAGCCAGGAAATCCGGCTGGCGTCTGATTTGGATGGGCGATTCAGCTGGGTCGTTGGAGCAAACTACATCGATTCTAGCCAAGACATAAATCGAAATGTGTCTGTTGATGGGACATTCGGTCAGCCTGCTGGAACAGCCCTGCTCACAGGCGGGTTGCCAACTATCTTAGCCTACAGTCCAGCACAACTCGCCGGTGTCGCTGCAGCCTTTGGCCTACCGCCGCAAGCACTCCCGGTAGGCGTTGAGGGTCTCTCTATGT
>DORE01000221.1:2715-5244 GCA_003514305.1 Gammaproteobacteria bacterium
CACCTTCAACATCACGGACAACTTAAGCCTTATTGCAGGTGTTCGCTATACCGAAGAGACTAAGGAGGCGGATGCGCAAACATGGCTCAACAGCACTGCTCAAGGGTTGGCAACAAAAACACTCTATCCGGAGGAATCTATATTGGCAGGCCAGCCAGATATCGGGAATTTGCTGCAACAGGAACTTCAGGGTTCATTCTTCGATAGTTGGGCGCATCATTTTATTGACGAGCGCAAGACCGATCAGGTCATTCCAGCGGTGACTTTGAACTGGAATGCTTCGGATAACCACCTGCTCTATGCTAGCTATACGGAAGGCTTCAAGAGTGGCGGTTTTAACGCAGTAGATGATCAAAATCCTGTCATAAACCGGTCCCCCTTCTGTCCATTACAAAACTTGCCAGGATGTATTAACAGGACCGAACCAGGGCCCGGTTTTGAATACGATGACGAGACCGCGTGGTCCGTTGAATTAGGGGGAAAGCACACCTTTCTTGACGGTCGGATGCGATTGAACTGGGCTTATTTTAATAGCGAATACGAAGACCAGCAGGTCTCAACTTTCGTTGGCTTAGGGTTTGTTGTGACAAATGCAGCTAGCACTGAAATTTCTGGCTTCGAGGTCGATGCTGCTTTCCAGGTAACCGAAAAACTTCGCTTGAATGCTGCAATTGGCTATGTTGATGCTGAGTATGGATCGTTTGAGGGAGCCGCTTGTACAGCACTGCAAACATCAGACATTGAGTTCTTGAATTTTGCTACCGGTGGACTGACTCCAAATTCCCCAAATATCTCCTCCGCAGATGGCCTGTGCGCGCAGCAGTTTGACGCAGTTGGCAACCGCACCGGCATTGCTCAGGACCTTTCTGGCGCCTGGACTGGTACGGCCGAATACAGCGGTTCGCTTGGCGCTGTTTACGTGCAGCCCTTGGGTTCCATGGTTTGGTTCACTGAGGTTGATGTAAATTTCACCGATGACTACATCTACACCGGAGACCTTGATCCAATTGATTTTCAAGAGGGCGTTGAGCAGATTAACCTCAGGACGGGTTTGCGAGGAGACAATTGGATGTTAATGCTATACGGCCGAAACATTACTGACGAAAGTATAAGAAGCGGGGGAGCAGATGTGCCCTTGGCGCGAGGTTCGCACATGTCTTACTACACCCGAGGAGAAGTCTGGGGCATTCAGGCGGCATGGAATTTTTAATATTTCGTAGCTGATTAGATTGATTAGGGCGGCTCTGGCCGCCCTTTTTATTGTGCTTAGTCAATTAATCAAAACAATGTTGCAGTACTTTGAAGATATTCATGAAAACTCTTGTCATCCGTGGCCTTTCCGTCATTTTCGTCTTCCTTCTTTTGTTGGTTTGGCTCGGGTGGTTTTCTCCGCGACCACCCTTAACCATTGACCCCACGACTTTAGCCGGTGACGGCTCGTCGTTGGACTATTGTGCACTGCCGTTACTGGATGGTTCGGGTAGTAGAGCTTCCGATATTCCCAAAGCCAACACGCCTGGATGCGCTTATGATCATTTCCCGTTACCGGTTCTGGCGGCGTGCACTGAGCCACTGCCGCGGGAAGCCGATGACATTCGTGGCCTCTGGCGCGGGGTATCCGGGGGCCACGTAGGGCATGTGGAGCGGGTCGAGCAATGTGGTAACCGGGTCGTTGTGACCGCGGCGGGGCTCATCCACGATTACGGTCCCAACAGTACTGGCGGGCTCAACACCAACGACACTGAGGGTTCGGTGCTTTTTACTTTGAGCGGAAAAGAGCACTGTATGCGCACCTCGGCGAGCATGATTTGGGAAGACAAAATCCTCAACTTTTATGTTTTTGGTTGGGGGCCGAGAGTAGTACGCCGCTACCGGGATGGTGAAGAGCTGATCTGGGAATACGTCGACGGCTCTGTGACGCGCATGGAGCGGTTATGCACCCTGCCTGAGGGAAACAAAGTGCCCAAGCCTCGCGGCAGCCGGTTCGAGCTTTTTTAAAGCGCCTTTGCACTAACTCAACTCCATGATGCTATAGGAGATTCCCATGCTCACGGAAATGTGGGTCGACCGAACCGATTATCATCACACTCGAGTGGTACAAGGTGATCTGCCGACGCCCGGTGAGGGCGAGATACTGGTAGCCATCGATAAGTTTGCCATGACGGCCAACAACGTGACTTACGCGGCGTCAGGAGACATGTTCGGTTATTGGCAGTTCTATCCCACCACGGAAGATCCCTGGGGCAAGGTCACAGTGTGGGGTATAGGTGAGGTGCTCGCGAGCCATGCCGAAGGCATTGCTGTCGGCGAGCGGCTATATGGCTTCTTCCCCATGGCGAGCCATGTAGTGATGGAGCCGGGTGAATCCTCTGAGAAAGGGTTTGCCGACGCGATGCCTCATCGCAGCGAGCTCCCCGGCCTCTACAACTACTACGCGCGTACGAAGTCGGAGTCGGTTCAACTTCAGGCGCTTGAGGATCAGCGCTGCATTTTTTTCCCGCTATTTATGACCGGTTACGTAATTGCCGA
>DORE01000168.1:0-644 GCA_003514305.1 Gammaproteobacteria bacterium
TTCTGCAGTGCCACATCATGGATCAACTGATCGTAGGCTCTCTGCAGAAAAGTTGAATAAATGGCCACCACCGGTTTGGATTTCTCACAGGCCAAACCTGCTGCAAAAGTAACCGCATGCTGCTCCGCTATCGCAACATCGTGAAAGCGTTCCGGGAAATTTTCGGCAAATTTCTGCATGCCTGACCCTTCGCCCATCGCTGGAGTAATGCCAATCAGGTTCGGGTCTTTGCTGGCAACGGCACACATCCAGTCTCCAAATACCTGAGAGTATGTAGGTGCCTTTTTTAAATTCCTATCCGCGCTTGATGACGCAAACTTTGCTTCGGGCGACGCTTCGACTTTACTCATTGCATGCATACCGAAAGGGTCGTTTTCTGATTCAATATATCCTTTACCCTTCTGGGTGATCATGTGCAGTAACTTTGGTCCACGCAGAGTTTTCATATTTTCCAATATCTCAACCAACCGGCTTATATCATGACCGTCTATCAGGCCTATGTAGTTAAAACCAATTTCTTCAAACAGCGTTCCCGGCGATACCATGCCTTTTAAATATTCCTCGGCCCGGTGTGCGGCCTTTAGCGCGGGAGGAACCTTTGACAAAACCCGCTTACTGCCTTTACGGATAAAGTTATAGGGCTT
>DORE01000168.1:1015-16322 GCA_003514305.1 Gammaproteobacteria bacterium
GACATGTTGTTATCGTTGAGTATTACCAGCAAGTTGTCATCGATATGACCTGCGTGATTGAGTGCTTCAAACGCTATCCCCGCGGTCATCGCACCGTCACCAATTACCGCGATATTGTGTTGCTCCCTGTTTTGAAGTCGACTGGCAACCATCATGCCTAACGCTGCGCTGATCGAGGTGCTGGAGTGACCTACTCCGAAGGTGTCAAATTCACTTTCGCCTCTACTTGGGAAAGCAGCCAGTCCGCCAGCTTGGCGCATGGTGAGCATGCGCTCGCGACGGCCGGTGAGAATCTTATGAGGATAGGCTTGATGCCCCACATCCCAGACCAGCCGATCCGCTGGCGTGTTGAATACATAATGCAGTGCAATGGTAAGCTCTACAACGCCAAGTCCTGCGCCAAAATGTCCACCTGTCTGGCCCACCGAGTAAAGAAGGAACAGGCGCAGTTCGTGCGCAAGGTCTTTCAGTTGGAAGCTCCGCAGTTTTTTCAAGTCTGCTGGGCTGTCAATTGAATCCAGAAGAGGCGTTTCCGGCCTTGTTGTCGGTATTTCTGTTAGCATCTTTCTATTTGATCGCGAGACAGGGTAGTTTTCAACCAATTATGTGTTTTACTTTGGGGCGAGTGACGCAATCTAGCGAGCTATCAAGATCGATTAGTTCGCTCTGTTGGTGATGAATGTTGCGAGCTCTCTAAGCAGATCGGCCTCGGAGCTGAAGTTACTGAGCGCGGAGACTGCGTTGTCTGTCAGCTTGGATGCTTTGCTTTTAGCTTGTTCTAGGCCCAGCAGAGACACATAGGTAATTTTGTCATTGTGCCGATCTGATCCCTGGGGCTTACCCAATGATTCTGTGTCTCCTGTCACATCAAGAATGTCATCCTGAATCTGGAACGCCAAACCGATACAATCGGCATATCGCTTAAAGTCTTCTAGCTGGCGGTTCGTGACGCCAGCGACAGAGTGGGCACCGAGCAGGACGCTCGCGCGGATCAGCGCTCCTGTTTTGAGACGGTGCAGTGCTTCGAGAGCCTGCAAGGAAGATTGGCTGCCGGTGGCGCGGAAGTCGAGGCATTGCCCGCCGGCCATGCCATTCGCGCCGACCGCCGCTGCTAGGGTCTGTATCTGCATGAGTTGGGCTCTCGCCGGTCTAGACGGGGAAGTTCTTGCCAGGACGGTGAAAGCCAGGCTTTGCAGGGCGTCACCGGCAAGTATGGCGACGGCTTCATTAAATGCGATGTGAGTGGTGGCTTTGCCCCGACGCAGATCATCATCGTCCATAGCAGGCAGGTCGTCGTGCACCAGAGAATAGCTATGGATGAATTCCACAGCGGCGGCGGGTTGATCAGCGTCTACAATGTCTCCGCCCAGCGCCTGATTCACGCCATAGACGAGAACCGGGCGTACCCGTTTGCCGCCACCAAGGCAAGCGTAAGCCATGGCTTCCTGAAGAGAATGGCAAGCTTCACATTGCTTTATTTCATCAGAAAGCACTGCTTCAATGCGGCGTTGGCAGCTCTCAAGAAAGCGAGCTAGCTTGGACGGCGAATCCATTGACTTTACCTCAGTCTTCGTCTTCCATTTTGAACGCTTCAGTCTTACCATTTTCATTCAGCAAAATCTGGACCTTTTGTTCCGCTTTCTGCAGAGCCGTTTGACATTCACGGGTCAGTTTGATGCCTTTTTCAAAGGCTTTCATCGAATCCTCAAGGCTTAGTTCCCCCTCTTCCATTAAATTGACCAATCGCTCTAATTCTCCTAAGGCTTCTTCAAAATTTAATTCGGGTTGTTGCTTGCTGGTCATAATGGTTTCCATGATTAAGTGGTTGTGGCCGCCCCACTCAAGCTTCCTACTTTCACGCTGGGTGCTGTCTCGGTATCGTGCTTATCGATTACGTTGGCAGAGCATCGGGCTTGAGATTAATTCTACCGCAGCAGATTTCAAGTTGGTATGCAGCGTGAGACCCGGTTTTGCTCCCGGGTGCGACGCATTGGCTCAGCTCACTAAAGCAAGCCTTCCCCAGAGCCATGTTAAGAGCATGGATCTACAAGATTTTCCACAGTTGACTGAACGGGGCTGTGCAACTTATCCTCGGCACATTCCTGAGCTTGGCGGCATTTCAGGTTTTTGAAACCGGTAGGGTCAGCCGCGGCATTGTTTGATTCGACGATCATTGATAACTAATAGAAAAGAGAAAGGTTTATGGAATACGTTGTGCTGGTTATCCTCATTACACTCGTTGAATATGTCGTTTTTGGTATTCTAGTCGGACGTGCTCGAGCAAAGTACAACTGTCCTGCGCCCGCGGTATCCGGTGACCCAATCTTTGAACGGTATTATCGCGTCCACATCAACACCTCCGAGCAACTGCTGATCTTCATACCAGCCATCGTCATTTATGGGCAGTACGGAAACCCTATTATCGCTGCTGCGGTAGGGCTGGTGTTTCCTGCCTCAAGGATTATTTATCTGCGGACATATCTCGCGGATCCCGCTAAGCGAGGAGTTGGGTTTTTGCCGGGATTCCTTGCTATTGCTTATTTGCTGGGTGGCGGTCTAGTTGAGGTTTTCAGTAGCATCCCATAGAAACTTCTAGCACAGCACATTCGCTTGCTGTTTAGGATCACTCATTATTGGTTCTGGCGGGTGGTAGACTTATTGCCCTCCCATTACTCGTGACGCCAGACTGAGCGTATAATTCAGCTAATCGACGGCCTCCTACTCAGCGGAATTTTGCACTCTGCCTGATGGTTGTGAGCACCAGAGTGCTAGGGTATTCTCGGCCAAGGAGGCGGGTTATGTCAGGTCCCAGTTTCAACTCTCAGTCAGTAGACGATGGTTTCTTACGTTCAGCTGGTGGGCAACTTGCCAAGTTCGCAGTCTATGCCTTAACCGGCTTTGCCCTTTTGATTTACTTGCTGTCTGTTTTGGCCGGAGAGGCCAGCAGCATTGCATCTGGCAACGCAATTGATTTCCAAGCCAACGCTATTACGATCGCACTCAGAGAAGAGCCGCCACAGCTAGATGCTAATCGAGCAACTGACGCGTCCAGCAATGTGGTCCTGGCACATGTTATGGAAGGTCTGTTGGGTTATGACATTGACGCCCAGTTGGTGCCAGGGGTCGCTGAGCGTCACGAAATTCGGGAAGAAGGCGCAACGTTCTGGTTACGAGAAGATGCACTTTGGAGTGACGGTGTGCAAGTTACTGCCCGTGATTTTGTCTTTTCATGGAAGCGTGTGGTGGACCCAGAAACTGCTTCACAGTATGCCTTCATTCTCTATCCTATTAAGAACGCTGAGGCGATAAACCGGGGAGAGTTGCCGGTTTCTGCGCTGGGCGTCCGCGCGAGAAGTGAACGAATCTTGGAGGTAGATTTCGAGCGCCCTACTCCGTACTTTGACAAGTTGGTGGCTTATTTGACTTATTTCCCGGTGCGTGAAGACTTCTTCAAAAGCACAAATGGTCGCTACGGAGCCGACGCTGATATGCTGCTGTACAACGGAGCTTACGTCCTGACCGACTGGGTGCACGGCTCTACCATGACCTGGGTGAAAAATAGCCAGTATTGGAATCGTGAAAATAAGGGTTTCCTGGATGAAATTCGAATAGGTTATATCACTCAGGATATCAATGCGAAGTTGAATTTGTTCAAGGATGGGCAAATCGTCGATACGCATTTGCTGTCGCCGATGTTGCCTACTGCCATGGAGCAGCGCTGGCAGATAGATCGCTCTATGGACGGTGCCGTTTTCTTTTTAGAATTCAATCACCGCGATGATCGCATTACTCAGAATAAAAACTTTCGCCGAGCTCTCCAGCTGGCGCAGGACCCAAACGAACTGGTCTATAAGGTTTTGAAAGAGCCCAGCTATCTGCCGGGGGTCAGCTTGTTCCCCGCCTGGCTGTCGGGGGTCTCTGAGTCGTTCCAAAAAGAGTATCCTCCAGTGCAGCATCAAGTAAATGTCGAGAAAGCGCGCGAACATCTGGAGCTGGCGCGACAGGAGCTTGGCCTTGAAAGTTTTCCGCCATTAATGATGCTGGCCGGTGACACCCCGATTGGTCTGCTCTCCGCTGAATATTATCAGCAACTATTTCGAAAGCACTTGGGATTGGAGTTTCGCATTGATGTGCAGATTTTCAAGCAGCGGCTTGAGAAGATGAGGCAGGGCGACTTCGATATCGTGCTGTCGGGTTGGGGTCCCGACTACAACGACGTCTTAACTTTTGGCGATTTGTTTTCGTCGTGGAATTTGCAGAATCGGGGACGATACAGCAATCAGGAAATGGATGCCCTGATTCGCACTGCACAATCAGAACTGGATGTCCATAAGCGTATGGATGCGTTTGGGGAAATTCAGCGTTTGCTCTATGAGGACGTGGTGATTCTCCCCATGTATGAACGAGGATTTTCCTTCGTTGTAGATCCTCGTTTGAAAGGTTTCAGGCGGCGCTCGGTAGGTCCTGAAGTTGATTATAACTATGCTTACGTTGAAGAGCTTTCTGACTTGACTATTGATCTTCAATAACCGGCCTCGCTGAATTATGTTGCTTTATATTCTGAAACGCGTCTTCCAGGGGTTCATTACCGTTTGGTTTATTGCTACTGCAACATTTTTTGCCATGCATAATGTGCCAGGTGATCCGCTTACGAATGATCGAGCGATGACTGAAACCACGCGTGCCAATCTTGAAGCCAAATACGGGCTTGATGAGCCCGTGAGCACGCAATACCTAATCTTTTTGCGAAACCTTGCGCGCGGGGATTTTGGAATATCCTTCGTGCAGGAGAATCGAGAGGTAAATGACATTATTCGTGAGCACTTTCCGGTGTCTGCGATCTTAGGTGTTCTCTCTGTGGTGTTCGCAGCGACAGGCGGGGTATTGTTTGGTGCGCTCACTGCACTTTACCGGAACCGATTGCCAGACTATCTCATTATGTTTTTGGTGATACTGGGTATCTCGGTACCTAGTTTTGTCGTCGCAGCTTTGAGTCAGCTC
Organism: Gammaproteobacteria bacterium; assembly: GCA_003514305.1. GTDB lineage: Bacteria > Pseudomonadota > Gammaproteobacteria > Pseudomonadales > Pseudohongiellaceae > UBA9145. Next base: position 6,017 of record DORE01000168.1, read on the forward strand.
AGTCTCGTAAGCTTGAATACTCTGTTGGGGTTTACGGTTCTTCCGGTCGCGGGGTGGGGCACCGTAATGCATATGCTCATGCCAGCTCTGGTATTAGGGTTAAGCACAATGGCTTATCTCACCCGTTTGATGCGCTCTTCGATGTTAGAAGTGACCAGTTCAGATTATGTCCGCACAGCTAAATCAAAGGGGGTACCGCCGACCAGGATCTTCACCAGGCATCAGCTGCGTAATGCCATCCTGCCAGTAGTGACAGTGCTTGGGCCAGCTATCGCTGCGATTACTACGGGCGGATTCGTGGTCGAGCTGGTGTTTGCCATCCCAGGCCTAGGTCGCTACTTCGTCGAAGCAGTTCAGCAACTAGATTACACAGTGATCATGGGCACGACGGTGTTCTATGGCGCCTTTTTGGTGTTCATGGTGATTTTAGTAGACGTTGTTTACGGTTTCGTTGACCCCAGAGTGAGTCTAGACGCATGAATGAAATCAGCGCTTCAAGTTTTGAACCCCTCTCAGGTCAACAGCAGAGCCAGGTAATTGCCCGGCCTTCCTTGTCGTATTGGCAGGACGCCTGGAATCGCTTGCAGACCAACAAAAGGGCACTGGTGTCCCTTTACATCGTAATTGGACTGCTCCTATTTACCTTGGTCGGGCCGTTGATCTGGCCAGTCGATCCTGCGATGCAGGACATCGATCAAATCAGTCAGCCTCCCGGAGCAGACCGAACGGCCATTATTGTCCCAGACTACGAGCCCTGGTTCGGTACTCCAGGGCGTCCGGACAGCGGTTTACAGCTTGCCGAGAAAGCCACGAGTCAGGCGGTGCGTCTGCAGTGGGAAATTCTGGACGGCGCCAGCGGCCACCGGGTGTATCGCAACTTGTTCCCGATAGGGCCTGAACTTTCCTATGGAATTCCTATTGCCGAATTCCTGAATAATGACACGCTTTATTTCGAGGACCGCTTGGATCTTCAGCCTGGTCGTTTTTACTACGTGGTTGTAGCACTGGATGGACGTGGGCTCATTACGGATCGATACCAATCTATCCCGGTGGACATTGAGCGCGTTACCACGCTTGTTGAGGCTTCAGAGCGAGGGCTTATTGAAAATGCAGATTCTATGGAGATTGGAGACGAGGTTGCTTTAGCGCTGCATCCGCTTGGTACGGATTATCTGGGGAGGGATTTGTTGGCACGCTTGATGGCCGGCGCTCGAGTGTCACTCTTTATCGGGATTGGTGCTCCTTTTCTGTTTGTGCTGTTTGGTGTCGTGTACGGATCTTTTGCCGGGTTTATGGGCGGTCGTGTTGATCAATTTATGATGAGATTTGCAGATTTTGTCGTGGCGCTGCCTTTTTTGTTGTTTATGATTCTATTCAAAATAGCGTTCGGAATTGGTCCTGGTGAGAGTGGTGTTTTCCCCATGATGGTCGCGATGGTCGTCCTGTTGTGGCCCGCAACAGCACGACTCGTTAGAGGCCAGATTTTGCAAATAAGAGAACAGGGCTTTATCAGCGCCGCTCAGCTCCTTGGGGCCAGCACGCCTTATTTAATCATGCGTCACATGATTCCTAATACTCTCGGTGTAGTTCTGGTCACCGTTACCTTTGCTATTCCCAGCGCCATTTTTACGGAAGCTTTTCTTTCGTTTATTGGTATGGGTGTTGCGCCGCCGACGCCCTCCTGGGGTTCCATGTCGAATGAAGGCATCAAGACTATGCTGACAACTCCGCATGAGCTTTTCTTTCCCGCGCTGTTTATCAGCGCTACAGTGCTCGCTTTTAACCTTTTAGGTGACGGTTTGCGTGACGCTTTGGATGCCCGCATGAGGAGTGCGGAGTGACTGCTAATAAAGAAGATACTAACGTTAGGCCTTCGCTATTAATTGTTGAAGATTTGCAGGTTGAATTCGACACTTATGGAGGTACAGTACAAGCCGTTCGAGGGGTGAATTTTTCGGTTGATCAAGGACAAACGCTCGCCATAGTCGGTGAGTCGGGCTGCGGTAAATCTGTCACGGTACAGAGTATCATGGGTCTTATCCCAGCACCGCCAGGCCGCATTATTGCCGGTTCAGCACGGCTACGAGGCCATGAGATTTTGGGTCGGAAAACTGTTGGGGGCGGAGAGATTCGAGGCGCAGAAATCGGTATGATCTTCCAGGATCCGATGACGTCACTGAACCCAACTATGAAAATCGGAGATCAGATAGCCGAACCTTTAAAGGTCCATCGCGGTTATTCCGCCCGAAATGCATCCCTTGAGGCTGTCCGACTACTTGAATTGAGCAGGATTCCCGAAGCGTCGAAGCGTGCGCGGCAATATCCGTTTGAGTTTTCTGGTGGCATGTTACAGCGTGCCATGATTGCTATGGCGCTCAGCTGCAAGCCTTCGATTCTGATTGCCGATGAGCCAACTACTGCATTAGATGTGACGATCCAGGCGCAGATTCTTGATTTGATGCTGGAACTGCAAAAAGAAACTGGCATGGCAATTATTCTTATTACTCATGACCTGGGCGTAGTGGCTCGAATGGCGGATGAAGTGGCGGTGATGTACGCCGGCAAAATCGTAGAATACGGTAGTGCAAATGACATATTTTATCGTTCAGCACATCCGTATACTGTCGGTCTGAAAGAGGCGATGCCTACTAACGATCCAGCGCGGCAGCATGAGCTGAAGCCAATTAGCGGTAGCCCACCAGATTTATTTGCGCCGCCGGCGGGCTGTGGCTATTGCTCTCGATGCCCATACGCGATGCAGATTTGTAGTGAAAGTCCACCACAAAATAATGGTCTGCACGATCATCACTCAGCCAGTTGCTGGCTGCATCACCCCCGGTCAGGGATTAAGCCGGATACTCTCTTTTTTGGAGACGCTCTGTGATGGGCGACTTAATTGAAGTAAGGGCGCTGACTCGCTTTTTTGACTTGGGTGGGAATCAATTCGTTCATGCGGTGGACAAGCTCTCGCTCACTATTGGCGAACGGGAAATCGTGGGGCTGGTGGGTGAGAGTGGTTCCGGTAAATCCACACTTGGTAAAACCATTTTGGGCCTGTATGACAAGACCGACGGAGAGGTGATCTATCGAGGCGGGGTGCTGCCACAAAAATATCGGCCAACAGACTTTCAGCAATTGGCCACTAAGATGCAGATGATCTTTCAAGATCCCTATTCGTCGCTAAATCCGCGAATGACGGTAGGAGAGATAATTGGGGAGGGTCTACGCTTGCACTTCAACATAAGTGAGTCTGATGTGAAAGAACAGGTTGTTGATTGGCTGCAAAAAGTGGGATTGCAAGCTGATCATATGTCTCGATATCCACATGAGTTCTCTGGTGGTCAGCGGCAGCGGATCGGCATTGCCCGGGCACTTATTCTTGAGCCGGAATTTGTGGTCTGTGATGAGCCCATTTCGGCTCTGGACGTTTCGGTGCAGGCGCAGGTGGTTAATTTGCTTGGTGAACTCAAAGAAACTATGGGGCTTACCTTGCTCTTTATCGCTCATGACCTCTCCATGGTTCGATACGTCAGCGATCGCATGGCGGTGATGTATCTCGGTTCACTAGCAGAGCTTGGCAAGGCTAACGACGTTTATTTCAACCCTAAGCATCCTTACACAGAGGTACTAGTAGGTTCCAATCCTGAACCCGACCCGGAATTTGAAAAAGGCAGGGTCTCGACATCAATTCAGGGCGAAATCCCGTCTCCGGTGAATGTGCAGTCTGGTTGCCGCTTTGCAAATCGATGTCCAAAAGTTTTGGGCGTATGTCGAGAGAAGACCCCGGAATTGGTTCCAATGAAAGGCGAAGATAGGCTCGTTGCTTGCCATCTGGTGAGTTGAACAGTCTCGCTGAGGCCCGAACTAAGCTTACGGCTCCACGGCCTCTATAATCAGAGTGTTACGGCAGTTGGCTCTGATAAGGCAGAAAGGAAAATGAGCTTCTACCTCTGCAGCGCTTGCGGCGATCTGAAAATGATTGATTTGGGTACGTACTGATCGCTCGTGAGGTTGGAGCCTAAAGTTTCATTTTAGAAAAGCCTGGTTTTATATAGCTCCTTCCATCTCCCGCACTATCGTAGTCAAAGTACGGAAATCGGTTTTGCCGCTCCCCATGTAAGGGAATTCCTCAACGACAACATATTTTTTTGGCAGCGCCAGATTGGGTAACTCTTCAGAAAGCAGTTTGCTGACTCTCTTTTCATCGACTGCTTGACTGGTAACGCCAACAATGCGTGACCCACGCTTCGCGTCCGGTAATTCCACGACGCAGCACTCAACGTTGTCAGGGAGCAAGCTGGCTAGTGTTTCCTCTACCATAACCAGTGATATCATCTCTCCACCGATTTTTACAAAGCGCTTTAATCGACCTTTGTGCCATAGATAACCCTCTTTATCGATACATCCCAGATCTCCGGTGTCGTACCAGCCAGATTTGAGTCGTAGATGGGATTCCTCCATGTCATTTAAGTATCCCGACATGACCCCCTCGCCCTTGACAAGAATCTTGCCCACTTCGCCGGTTTTGCAGGTGTTGCCTGTTCCGATCTCTTCAATCTTCACGACAGTGCCTGGTATGGGAATTCCGATGCTGCCGGGACGGTTGTTGTCTCTCGGATTGATGGAGATGACCGGTGAAGTCTCAGTCGTACCATATCCCTCGAAAATTTCGATGTTGTGTTTCTCTCTATATAGTTTTCTGAGACTCTCTGGGCACTTATCTGCGCCGGTGACTGTAAGTTCAACGCTGGTGAAATCGCCTGGTGCAGACTGTTTTGCATACCCCTCAAGAAACAAGGGAGTGCCTACCAGCAACTGTGGTTTGTTTTCTTTAATTATCTGGGCAATTACTTTGAAATCGAGTGGGTTAGCGTATGAAATCGAAGTCATACCAAGGCACAAAGGCGTCCAGAGATTAATGGTCAAGCCAAAGACGTGAAAAAAGGGCAGCACCGCCAGCAGATTGTCCATGCCGCGGATATTCATCATGTCAGAAAAGGAGTTGATGTTGGACAGCAGGTTTTGCTGCGTTAGCTGCACGACTTTAGGGTCTTTCTCACTGCCGCTGGTAAACAGGATAACAGCCGGCGACTTTAGGTCGTTTTTGCCACAAAGCTTTTTGATCAAGCTAGCTGGAAGTTTTGATTTAACTAGCGCCAGACCTTTTTCGATGCTGCCGAGACTCGCAAGAATATCTTCAATGAAGACCATCTCGGGTAACTCATCGCAGCCCACACGTTTAAGCAGTGCCCTTGCGGTGATGATTGTTTTAAAGTCGCATTTATCCTGCGCATAACGACAGTTCTTTTTAGCGCCTGTGGAATAGTTGATCATCACTGGAGTGAGGCTCGCCATGAGTGAGCCTACCACAGCAAGTGTCGCTCCCGAGCCAGTTGGTAGCATAATTCCGATTCGACCGCGCTCCAGTTTGCGGAAGCGGCGTGAAAGTATCAGTGAAGCGAGTAAGGCGCGACCATAGCTCAAATCATTGCCTGTTGTCTTTTCAATGATAGCAATCTTGTTTGGATGAGCCTTGGCGTTGGAGATGAATTTGTGCTGAAGCATTTTGAAATTTTATCCTAACTAGGCCTTGCTTGGAACCAAGTATCGGTAGTGATAGAGTCCTTCTTCTTGTCGGTCAAGGGCTTTTGGATAGCCGTAATCTTTCTGGCTACGTTGGGCTTTTGGCCAACAGTACTTTCGAAGTAGGTTGAATGCTGTAGTTGTTTTATTTCGGAGACGCTGACTTAAATCACTAACAGAAAACTTGCAATGATCGTGCGACAGGGCAGCTTTAAAAAATCAGGAAGGTACTGTGCTGGCTTATCTTCATAGGCATATCAATTCGATTTGGCTTCTCTTGGCCTCTGTAGGGCTAGGTCTTTTATTTGTGTTTCCGGACTGGATTACCAGAGATTCAATCGCAGCATATCTCGATGGGCTGGCTTCTGGTGCATTACTTGCTTACATCTTGATATGTATGACTCGTTCGTTGCTAATGATACCTGTCACTCCTTTTGTTCTGGCGGGCGCCATTACTTTTCCAAACTTGTTGATACTTGTGTTCGCCATCTCCATTACTGGTATTGCGGTTGGGGCCTTCCTAATATACAGTTTCCCCGCATTTGGCGGCTATGATCGACTGCTTGAAGAGAAATATCCTGCGAAGATTGCCTTGCTGAAGGAAAAAATGCACGGCCAACACTCTTTTTTAATTATTGCCGGTTGGTCTTTTTTCCCTCTCGTGCCCACAGACCTGATTTGCTATGTGGCCGGAATAGCGAGGCTTCCTTTTAGGAAAGTAGTTTGGCCATTGATGGTGGGCGAGATCCCTCTTGTTACTATATATACATTTATTGGCTCAGAATTTGGCGATTGGTTGCGACTATGACAGTAAAATTTCAATTCGGTGATTCTATCAAGCTGATTCGAAATATAAGGACAACTGGCACAATTGCGCCAAGCTCGAAGGCTTTGATTAAAGCGCTGCTCAAGCCCGTTGATTTTGAAAAATCACACTGTATTGTAGAGATGGGGCCGGGAAATGGATGCGTCACTCATGCGCTGCTGCGTCGGATGCGACCAACAAGTCAGCTGATCTGCCTTGAGCTGAACCATGAATTTGCTGATCATTTGCGCACAATCGAAGATGGTCGACTCCATATTTATAATGCCTGTGCGTCTTCAATTCGAAGTATTCTGGACGAATTGAAGATCAGCGAAGTCGATCATGTAATCTCCAGTTTACCGCTGACTCTGATTGATGATGATACGGTCAGCCGTATTCTCGCCAGTGTGGGAGACAATCTGCGTAGTGGCGGCCGCTTTCTTCAATATCAATACTCGCTTGCTAATTATGGAGACATGAAGCCCTTGTTCAGTGACGTCAAGCTCCGCTTCACTTTCCGCAATATGCCGCCTGCGTTTCTCTACGACTGTGTAAAATAGTGTTGCGGGTTTCCTCAATCAGGCAAAGCAAAAGCCAGCATTTCTGGTGCATGGCGAGAGTCCCCGATGGCTACTAGCAGGTATTGCTTGTCATTGTAGAAATAGCTAACTGGTGGATTTGTAGTGCCTGCTTCCATCTCAATTTCCCAGACCACTTCGCCATTGGTCTTGTCATAGGCTCGGAACCAAGGGCCACCGCTGTTAGTCGCAATTTCGATAGGCATGCTCGGTGGGATTCGGCCGCCACGACGCTGGTTCGTCATCCCTTCACCGATGAAAAGTAGGCTTTTTGTCAGCAATGGTGAAGGGCGTCCCGGGACGCCGAGCTTTCCCAAATCTAGATGCGCGATGGCCGGATTGTCTACCGGTCCCCATCCGTTGGGCACCATCCACTCGTGCTCGCCGGTATTCATATTGATCGCGGTAATTCTTCCATAGGGGGGCTTAAATAGGGGCAGTCCCTGCGGACCCGCTAACCATCGTCTGGAGCCTTTGGTGTAAGACAAGTTCGTCACCTCAGGGTCGCCCGGCAGAAGATCGGCGACGAAAGGAGCGGTGATGGAGGGAATATAGAGTATGCCAGTCTCTGGATCAAAAGCTGCGCCTTGGACGTCGGCTCCGCCTTGTGAGCCCGGTAGCTGTATCGTTCCTTGAGTACCATTTTCAGACGCAATTGATGGCGGGGTAAACAAAGGCCCGGTGACGTAGTTACTCGCGATGTCGATCGCCTGTGCGCGAAGGTCTGGCGTAAAGTCGATCAGATTTTCTTCGGTAGAGCCCTGCAGATCGAAAGGCGCCGGCCTGGTGGGGAAAGGTTGGGTTGCGGCTGTCAACTCTCCGGGTACGTCGGACTGGGGCACCGGCCGTTCCTCTATATCCCAGACAGGCTCTCCGGTTTCTCGGTCAAATACAAAGACGAAAGCCTGTTTGGTCAGTTGGGCCACCGCTTTGATCTCGTTTCCCTCAACGTTAAGGTCCATTAAAATCGGGGCTGCCGGCGGATCATAATCCCACAGACCGTGATGCACAGTCTGGTAGTGCCAGACGCGTTCCCCTGTTTCTGCGTTTACGGCAACTAGGCTTTGACTGAAAAGGTTGTCGCCAATTCTATGCCCACCATACATGTCGTTTGTAGCTGAAGAAATGGGCATGTAGACCAAGCCGAGTTCCTCATCAGCGCTGAACAATGCCCACACCGGTGCGTGTCCCGAGTAGGACCATGAGCGATCTTGCCAGGTGTCAGTACCGAATTCTCCTTCTTGTGGGATAGTGTGGTAGGTCCATCGAAGAGCGCCAGTTCTCACATCGAATGCATGAACATCTCCTCTGAATGCTTCCTTACTAGGGAACGTGTCAGACATAGCTTGTCCTATGACCACGACGTCTCGTATTACCATCGGAACACCGCCCCAGCGGAATCGTTCGAACTCAACCGGAAAAAGCTGTAGATCTACTCGACCGTCAACTCCGAAATCGTCAAATGCCGTGCCATCTTCCGGATTCAACGCATATAAGAATGTGCCACGTTGTACAAATAGACGCTTGTCATCTCCTTCGCTCCAGTACGCAACACCGCGTGTTGATGCACCTGGCAAACCCTCAGCTCCGCCTGGAGGCTCTTGCACCCAAAGTGTTTTACCGGTACCGGGATGAAAAGCTTCTACAAGGCCGACACCATTCGTGACATAGCCCACTCCGTCGATAATCAGTGGTGCGGCGTTCCAGTTTGAGGTGTAGCGCTGGTTTGGATTGATGTCTAGATATTTTTGATCCAGCGCAGGCCGACGCCACATGATTTGCAGGTCCTCCACATTATCAAGATTGATATCATCGAGAGCGGTGTATTTAGTGCTTCCCGTGTCACCACCGTAGGCCTGCCACTCACCGTTACTTGCGCCCTGGCCGGCGCGCTGAAGCGTGTTTTTGACTTGGTCGTAAACTTCCTGAGTTACTTGAGCTTGGTTGGCCGTCACAGCTCCCGTCGACTGGCTTTCCGGTTCACTGCAGGAGAGAAGTAGGGTGTTTGCACAAATTAGGATGAGCAGTTTCAGGGTAAGAGGCTTGATCATGGCTGGCACTCCTTTCTTATCTTTTTTCTTCATTCTACCCAAAAGTCGGTGACATAAAAAAGCTATTCGCGTTTGAGGAATGGTTTCGGCGCGCCACATCAGGGCGGCATTGGTGGCAGGTAGGCTGATTCGGTATGGGCCTGCATAAAAGCAGCTGGGTCGGGGCAGTTCGAACAGCAGGATTTGCCAGATCAGGGCCTGTTTTTTTTGATTCCGAGGAGCTGTTCGCGCTGAGCCGGGTAGCTGCTGTTTTCTGATAACCAGATATCCAAGAAATGCCTGGTGAACGCTGGGTCAGAAATGCTGCCGACCACCTTTCCATTGAAGAAAAACCGACTTGCAAGCTCTTCAGTTACCTGCAGCAATAGCTGATCGCCTTTTTCGATATCGGGCCATATTTCGATAAGCTTGCTTAACCAGGGTTCATCGGACTCTGAATAAAACCCCTGTTTTTGCCATTCCGACCGAGTACTGTCCACCAGCTCTTTTCGTCGGATACTCCTGCGATAATCGATTCGCAGGGTGAGGTTGGGCTCTATGCCCCGAAAACTGCCGTCTTCGCTGTAAAGATAACAATCATAGATTGTCCAGAAAAAAACTTTGAGTCTGGCAGCGCCGATCTCTGTCAGACCGTCAGGTACATTTGCGCGCGCAGGAAGAAATCCAGTGAAACACAGTGCAACAGCGATAGAAGCCCAGAGACAGCGCCTAGGCCGATTCATTTGTGCGCCTGATTTCACCTTCTGCAATCAGAAACATCCCGGGAAGCGCAATCGCCCAAATCCCAGAAAGCGTCACGAGCGTGAGATTGTCTGTCACTCCAAAAGAGACAGCGCCCAAACGCTCACCAACGGCATAGTTGAATGGAAACGCTAGTGCGCCACAAAGCGCCGCAACCCCTTTATTGCGACCAACGATTTCGAGTGAGAGAAACAGCGTAGTCGTAAAGGCTGCCCAGAGCAGCACGAGCCAGAGCGGTATGAAGAAAGAGGCGTATTCAAACTGAAAGAGACCCACGGCCGTGAGCAGACTATCGATGCTCACACCAAGCGCGAAGAGCATAATGAACTTGCTAATACGGAATATTTGAGACCTTACCAGCAAGGCGAGATATCCCGCTACCAAAGGGGTAAAGAACCACCAAAATTGCTCACGCCCTACTACGCAGCCAAGCCAGGTCAGATTGAAAGCCACGACGTTGAACGTTTTCGACAGCATGAACTTCGACACGGCTTTGGCTTCTGAGCGTTCCAAGCGGAGAACTGTCTAAAAATGAGGCGCTTTGCTGG
>DORE01000030.1:0-9375 GCA_003514305.1 Gammaproteobacteria bacterium
GCTCAAGATCGACTGCATCGAGTTGAGTCACAGAAGAGGCTTGGGTAAAGCCCTCACTGCGACGGATGAAGGATCCTGTTACAACAACCTCTTCAACTTGCTGGTCCTGCGCCAATGAAGCGCCAGCCATTGGGAGCAGAGACAAAGAAATCGCCGTACAAAGCAGATTGCGCTTATGCGGGTTTTTAAACTGCATACTATCTCTCCAGTTTTTCTTATTTAAGAAGCTTCTTATTTTATGCCTTGAGCGAGCAGAAACAGGGTTGCCTGTCCGCGCTCGCCCAGCTTAGAGAATAGACCGCCGATGAATGAAGTCAAGCCTTATATTACTGCTTTTCTCAGTAATTTAAGGATACAAAGTAACAAGTAGCAGTTGCTCTTATTGCATATAAGACTGATTTTACTCGTTATTTTACTGAATACTGCAATATCTATTGTAGTCACCCCAAATTATTGAGCCGGATTGCTCAGAGCATGGAACGGCTTTTAATTTAGCATCCCTCAGTACGTATACCATCATAGACGCCATAGTAGGGGTAATTAAGCTCACAACCGTATTCTTCCTCCGAAAGCCGACTACTCATGAGCTCTCCAATCACAGCCTTAAAAGACCGAAACTGCAGTTCTCTCAGTTTAGCTCAGCTTGCATCGGCACTGGCAGGGAAATGCATCCAGCCGGTAACTATATATTTCACACCTGAATCAAGCGTGTTGGCCCTGTGCGCGTGAGTCCACTCAGCCGGCCAGATAAGGGTATGCCCGCACTTGGGCTGCACTATGAGACCCTGGTGAGTGAACTCGGTTGAACCCCCGCTTGACACATCGTTAAGGTATGTCATCCAAGCAAGGACCCGGTGGGAGGTGGCAACAGTCGTTCGCTCAGAGTGCACCTTGAGGAAATGGCCCCCCGGCTCGTAGCGCTGAATATTGAATGAGCCGATATGCGCGCGTGGCAGTACCTGCTGCAGAAACGGCCACTGCTGCAGGTAATCCTGATGACAAGCAAACAAACCCTCCAGATAGGTCCGGACGGGCCTGTGGTCGGCTTGCTGTAATTCTCTGGGCCGAATGGTAAGGTCAAGTGACTTCTTCGACTCTGGATTCAAACCTCCCGCAATCTTACCCTGAGCATGGTTTTCAGGGTGCGCTTCGAAAAACGCCACCAGGTCATTGCACAGAGAAACTGGATCAATCACCCAGCTACCAATGAAGTGAGGAGCCTCGGCTGTGGAGGATAAGTCCAAGCGCTCCACTTGCACTGTCGCCGGACCAGAATTATCCAAATCGAACTCCTTTTTCAATGTCAAAAATCACTACACCAAAACCCTGCTGTTCTTTCAACAATCCTTCCTCAGCCTTGCCAAGAGCGAGGAGGAGTGAGCCAATTGAGCCGGCCACCTCCCTGTCTTCCGGGCTCAACGCGAATGCCTTCTCGTAATGCATGAGCGCTTCCGCTAATTTACCCTGCAGCTCCAGAACATTTGCCAGGCTGGCACAATAGGTTGAATTCTCTGATTCAAATGCGAGCGCAGAGCGGTAGCTTTGCTCTGCTTCCACCAGTGAGCCTGTTCGCTGTAGTAATTGTCCGAGACTGCAGTGCGCGGCGGCCAGCTCAGGCTGTTGGGAGATTGCCCTGCGCAGCGCAGATATGCCGGCTTCAAATTGTCCCTGCTGTCTGAAAGCCGCTGCCAAATTGCACAGGACTCCAGACGAAGCTGGGTGCAACTTCAGCGCCTTTTCGAAATAGATCACAGCCTCTTCAGGCCTATCACTCTGACACAGCAGACTGCCTAGATTATTCAAGGTATCGATGAGATCAGGTTTCAGTGCGAGCGCTCTTCGGTAATTTTCTTCCGCCCCTGCGGCGTCACCCAAGCCCCATTGAACCAGGCCCAGATTCCCGATTGCCTCAGCATAATCTGACTTAAGCTCAATGGCATGCCGATAGGCCGAGGCTGCAGATTCAAGCTCGTCGAGATCACGGAGCACATTGCCCAAATTATTGTGCGCAGCGACATAGTCAGGCGCATTATGAATCGCCCTGCGGATCAACTCCAATGCCATCTCACTTTGGCCCGCCATGTGAGCCAGCACGCCCAACAGGTGCAATGCCATCGGCTGGGCGGGTTCTACCGCGAGCACCTGGCGATACAGTTGCTCTGCCTGCGCATACTGGCCGCGACTCTGATGCGCCATGGCAGCTTTTAACGCCTGCTCAATACCGGGAAAGTCAGGATTGGAGGAAGTGCTCGGTTGCGTTGGTAAGTCACCCATTCGAATTCGATCAAGCAGAACTTTTTCTGCCCGCCAGTATATTGAATGCGATGCTTACTCGGTCGTCATCGCTTTCGTTTTCTTCTACCCCATGCTCTAGCCATCCGGGAAATACATACATTCGTCCTGCTTCAGGCTTCATCCTAACTTCTTCAGTAGTGAAGTCTGTTGGCCGAGTCGCCGGGTATGTGAGCATCCTGGAAGCAACTCGAGGGTCCCGAAAAAAGATGTTGCCACATTCAGGCGCTTTGACGCTAACGTAATAAATGCCGCTGAAGTGACAATTCGCATGGTAATGAATCTTGTTCGATGCGCCGGGCGGATTGATGTTGATCCAGGCCTGCAGATTGAACCCCAGATCAGGCTCGAAGTACTGTGATTCACCGATTCTCTGACAGACCTGCACGAGTCGCAGGCACAGATCCTCGAATTGTGGCAGGCTCTGAATATTGTTAGGACTTTGCCAACCCTTGATGTTGGTATTTGCGACTCCCTTTGGGTTCTGTACCCGCAAATCGTAGATGCGCTCCAAAAGCGCGGCGTTGAATGTGCTGCGATCGTCAAAAAGCGTGCTCCAGACGGCAGTAGGAAAGATGAAATTGGGAACGATTTCCAAGTGTAGAGTCCTCCTTTCGCAAAGCCGATGGCGTAAAACTCAACAATACTGGATTTTTGTAGCGTCCCCAAGTGCTCGCTGATAGCCAACACGCCATTATCTCGAGTCCAGACCAGGAAACCCTTACTTCTGCAAAGCTGATATAGCGCCAATGCCAAACAGGATCTCGAAATCACTGAACTAGGCACATCTGAACCTGATGGAGACGATCTCTCATATTTTGGCACTCGCCGATCAAGCCATGCGAGGGCATATTTCAGCATTAAGCGCATGGTACTCAAGGCCTATTTCTTGTATTTTTCATTCACTGACCACTGACGCGCTGGCTAAGCCAACTGAATATTGGCCCGGCGCAACACTGAATAGACCGTAACTTTCAGCTAACAGGAATTTTTATGAATTTTGCCCGTGCATTTCGTTCGTTCAGGCGCTCCTGCCTTTCCTTTTCAATACTCAGCGCCATGAGCCTTTCGGCATCGGTTACGCAAGCCCAGCAAAATGAGTCAGAAGACTGGATCACAGCCACCCTGTGCGCTGCTGACGAACGCACGGTTGACCTCAGTCAGGCGCCCTCTTTCACCTACACTGACGCCGACGGCAATAATTCGCGCTATCTCAGTGCAGAACAGTCTGGACTCCAAACTGCCGACTTTGCGGAGCTCGAGCTGGCTTGGGCGATTGCTTTTCCCGCCACTTCCAGCATGCGAGCAGCGCCGGTGGTTATCGGCTCTACGGTTTTCTACTCCGCGACGGATTCAGGCCGATTGTTTGCTTTAGACACGGAATCAGGATGCGCTAAGTGGGCCTATGAATCGGGCACACGCTTACGCTCTTCCCTCGCCTACGATGTTATTGACGACGAAGGGGTCTTGGTATTCAGTGATCAAGCCGGCATGATTCACTCAGTCAAAGCAGCCTCAGGGGAAGTAAACTGGGTATCCAGTGGACAGGCTTCAAATAATCAGGGCATGCTCACTGGCACACCGGTCATTCATGGAGACCGGATCATCGTGCCGATATCCGGCTCCGGAGTCATTACCGGCGGTAACCCCAACTATGAATGCTGTGAGAATCACGGCGCGGTCACAGCGCTGGACGTGCGAACTGGTGAGAAAATCTGGGAATACCACACGATGCCTGCTGCCGAGTACACCGACATGGTCAGTGCGACCGGCGTAAAGCAGCGAGGCCCGTCTGGCGCTCCGATTTGGACGACACCAACGGTCGATAAGGAGCGCAGCCAAATCTACGTCACGACAGGGGAGAATACCTCCCACCCCACCACCGGTACTAGCGATGCGGTGATTGCGCTCGATCTCGACACCGGCGAGGAACTCTGGGTATTCCAGGCTCTTGCAAACGACATGTGGAACTTCGGCTGCAGCGCGGATGGCCCCAACTGCATTATCCTCGAAGACACGAACTCAGTTGACTTCGATTTCGGCGGCCCTGCTGTCTTAGTAGACGCAGGAGAACAAGAGCTCCTGGTTGCCGGTCAGAAGTCCGGAGATCTCTGGGCGCTAGATCCAAAGACAGGCGCGCTGGTATGGAACCAGCGAGTGGGGGAAGGGACAGCGTTGGGTGGGAACCACTGGGGAATTACCACAAACTCTGAGCGAGCCTTCATGACAATAAATGATCCGGGCGGTATGAGCGGCGACAGCCGGCCGGGGCTCTACTCCTACTTCCTGAGAACCGGCGAGCCTAGTTGGTTTCACGAGGTTAAATCGGATTGCGAGGGCCGAAGCGACCGTCTTCGTCGCTGCGCTGGCCTTTATGGGTTTTCCGCAGCACCTCTGACAGTCGATGGTGCCGTTCTTACAGGGGGGCTGGACGGGCGTTTATTTGTATTCAATGCTGAATCTGGCGAAGAACTGTTTCGATACGACACGGTCAAGGATTTTGAGACGGTAAACGGAGTAAAGGGTTATGGCGGCTCCATTGACAGTCATTCGATTGCCGCAGGTTCTGGCATGGTATTCGTCGGATCCGGGTACGGATCTTTCAGTCAGGTCGCGGGTAACGTGCTGCTGGCATTCAAACCGGCGGAGTAGATGGCACAGACCGATGTAAAAGTACCCAGCGCGCCGCGGCAGAACAGGATACCGCTTCTATACGCTTTATCGTCAGTAAGTCTTTAGCGACTACCTCAACCAATTCGGATTAGGGGTATTTGCCGAACCAGGCAAGGATATTCTCCACTTTGCCAATCAAACGCGAGGGTCGTCCTGCGATGCCATGTGGGGAGCCAGGGATGCGCACCATAACTACAGTGACACCCTGGATTTTCAGCGCCTGGTACATTTGCTCCGTTTCCGAGATGGGGGTTCGGCGGTCCTCTTCACCAGTCATCAACAAAGTAGGCGTTGTCATATTAGAAATCAAAGAAAGCGGAGAGCGACGCCAATAATCTTCGATATTCTCCCAAGGCAATCCGGGAAACTGATTAGTGATTTGACCGATACCGCTATCGGCGGTGAGCACTTTGGATACCCAGTTAACAACCGGTTTTGCCACCACAGCAGCCTTGAACCGATCAGTCAGTCCGATTGCGTAGGCTGCTGCAATGCCGCCTGCCGAGCCTCCGGTAATGTAGAGACGGTTGGGATCCGCTATACCTTGCTCGATCAGAGCATCAATACCAGACATATGATCCGAAAAATCGTATTCTGAGGAATACCTGTTCTGCAACAGTAAGGCAAATCGCTCGCCGTAACCGGTACTGCCGCGATGGTTGTTGAAGAAAACGACGTAGCCGGCTGCAGCCATACGCTGCAGCTCAGCCGAGAAGTGCGGTCCATAGGCCGAGTGAGGACCGCCATGAATTTCCAGGATCAAGGGATAACTCCGAGCGGGATCGTAATTCGGCGGCGTGAGATACCAGCCCTGAATCTTCTCACCATCGATACTGGAGTCGTAGATAACCTCACGCAACTGGCCCAGAGTCTTGTGGCCCAGCAAGTCTTCATTCAACTGCGTCAGCTGAACCTCTGCGCCGTTAGACAAAGCAGAGAGATCTGCTGGCCGCGTTGCAGATCCCCGCGTCACTACAAGCAAATCTGACTCGAAGCTGTAAGAACCGCTGGCATAAGGCCTGCCAAGGGACTCCCCTCCAAGACCACTGACCAAAGTGCTGTGACCTCCGTCCAGATTAACCCGTGCAACCTCGGTCACGCCGCGACGGGTGAGCTGATAATGCAGGCCGTCATTGCCATCCCAGATCCAGTTAGACACAGAGTTGTCGATATCAGCAGAGAGATTTCGGTCATTGTCGCCGTTAATCCCGATCACATGTAGATAGCGGTTCCTGTATGCCAGTTTTTCATTATCAGTCTTGCCATATGCGATCAGTCTCCCATCTGGAGAAACCCGAGGCCCGGTTTCAACGCCTGGCATAGAAGTAATCTGACGCAGTTCGCCGGCCATGTTGATGGCAAAAATATTGGACTCTCTTGATTGAAGCGCCCAGTTCTCATCGCGATTTGCGGAGAAGAGAATCTCCCGGCTTTC
Organism: Gammaproteobacteria bacterium; assembly: GCA_003514305.1. Taxonomy (GTDB): domain Bacteria; phylum Pseudomonadota; class Gammaproteobacteria; order Pseudomonadales; family Pseudohongiellaceae; genus UBA9145. Next base: position 6,401 of record DORE01000030.1, read on the forward strand.
CGGTGTCCAGCTGAGACTGCTACTGTGATTATATTTTCCAGAAGTAAGCTGACGCGGAGTACCCCCTTCAGCTGGGACCACAAAGATGTGCGAATAAGCGGGGGGAAGGATGCCACTGCCGTCTTCCTGAAAGCGCGTCTCGGTGACATACTCAAAGGCTGGTGCCCATTCAGCACCTTTGGGCTTGGCTGGCATGTCTACTGAAAACGGCTGAGCATCGAATTTCACATTCATGGTAAAAGCTATCGACTTACCGTCGGGCGACCAGGCTATATTTGAGGCCGACTCCTGAATATTTGTAATGAGTGCCGTTTGGCCCGTATCCATCCAGCGCACATAAAGCTGTAACCCCCGATCAGCAGTGGAAAGATAGGCAAGCCTTGTCCCATCGGGTGACCAGCGCGGCGAGCTGAAATTAGCGGTGCCCGACAGTAATGGTCGGTGATCAGAACCATCCGGAGCCACCACCCAGATGTTAGAGCGAGTGCGGTCGGTCATGATGTCGTTACTGCGTCGTACGTAGGCGATCTGCTCACCGCCCGGCCTTATCTGCGGGTCAGTCGCATACTCAAGTTCGAAAACATCTCGCGATGTAAAGAACCCTGTTTCATCCGACGCCGCTTGAACGGGCTGCAACATGAAACAAATGCCAAGTATGGCGAGAGTCGTCTTGGTAAAAATCTCTGACATAGTTACATTCCCATCGCTATCAATTTTCATTCCGCATCGTAACGGCAGTTTCTTTGTCCAGGCAAACAAAAATGGTCCATCCGCAGGAGATAGGTATTGAAGTTTTCGCAACTAAGAACCGACGCAGCCGTCGGTATCCGACACATTACCTATTAAGCTAATCGCCTCAGATATTTTCTGTAGCGCCAGTCAATTCGCTCGCGCTACGTCACTTAACTCAGGCTTTAGGTACCGATCAAACCAGGCGATCCAGCGCTCGAAACGATCCTGCTGAAAACTGGGACGCCGGATGCCATGATGCTCGTCAGGATAAACTACCAGCTGGGTCTCACGGCCTAGGCGTTTCATGGCGATATACATCTGCTCTGAATTGTTAATCGGAACATTCCAGTCTTCTTCCCCTCCCATCCATAGAGTCGGAGTAGTGATCCTCTCAACTTTGTTAAAGGGTGAAAGTTCAGCCCACAGCTCAGGATTTTCCCAAGGAAGGCCAAACTCCAGCTCATACATCAATTGATACTGGTCATGTCCATAATTAGAGGTCACTAGCCCGAGACTCGCACCAGATATGGCCGCCTGAAATCGTGTGGTCTGTGTAATCACATAGTTAGTTAAGATGCCTCCATATGACCAACCGCCGACACCGGTGCGTGCGGGATCAACTAGACCAATCTCGATTCCGTGATCTATCGCGGCCACCACATCGTCGTAATCATTCCTGCCCCAGGCTGCGACTGTACCGTGCGCGAATTCGGCGCCGTATCCGGTCGAGCCGCGGGGATTCGGCATAATTACCGCGTAACCGTTTGCCGCGAAGAGCTGGGCAGTTTCATTGTAGCCCCAATTGAACTGAGAAGCTGGGCCTCCGTGTAGCCAGAGAATCGTTGGGTAAGACTGCCCTTCCTCGTAACCGACAGGTTTCACAAAAAAAGCTTCCACCTCAGTGCCGTCGGCGCTCTCGAATCGCCGCTTTTCGACCACCGCGCGGGAGATACCTTCCAGAGACTCGCTGCCAACTTGTGTCAGGCGAGCCAGTGCCCCATCAAACGCATAAAGTTCGCTTGGCATAGACGAATTGGCCAGACTTACTACCATTTCTCCGCCTGCCATGGAAAAGTCTCGAACGCTGATCTCGCCACCGATTTCTCGAACAACATCGCCTCCTCGCGCGCGCACCCGAGCCAGCTGGTTGCTCCCACTGTCTTCCAAGCGAAAGAAGATATCGCGGCCGTCGAAGGAAAAGGTTGGATTCGACACATTGCGATCTAATTCCGGAGTAAGAATTTCGCGCTGATCGGCGTAAATATCTGTGATGGCCAGATATTTAGTTGGCGTCAATGCAGAACCGCCAACGTCGGGTCCGGTAGAGGTCACGTATGCGATACGCTTCCCATCAGGACTGAAAACTGGCGAGTAGTCACGCCCCTCGCTGCTTGTTATCTGCGTCATTGGATGATTTTCATCATCAATATCAACAATGAAAATGTCCGTTCCATAATTCAGATCAGGATCATCTGAGCGATCGCTTACAAAAGCAATAGAAGAGCCGTCAGGACTCCAGACGGGATCAGAGTCATCATAATCACCGTGGGTCACCTGCAAAGGTGCTTCCTCTCCTAGGGTGTATACATAGATGTGAGTTCGGCGACGATCCAGATATCCGCGATAGTCTCGTTTGAACTGCATCCGATCGATAACGTAAGGCCGAGCCTTGTCATCATCTGTCTCATCATCATTCATCATTTCAGCCGAAAGATCCGTCATGACAAGCAGCAGGCGGCTGCCGTCTGGTGACCAGGCATAATCGTTGACGCCATGCTTCGTATCAGTCAGTTGCATGGCTTCCCCGCCAATCTGACGATTAAGCGTCCAAACCTGTGATTTCGATCCCTCACCCTTGCTGGCTGTAAAAGACAGATACTTTCCGTCAGGACTCCACTGGGGATTACCTGCGGAAGTATCCACTGTGGTCATAGGTATTGGTTCGCCGCCTGCAGTGGGCACCACCCAAAGCTGAGAATTCGACTTGTCTTCCTCCATATCTCGCGCCCGTACAGAGTACACCACCAATTCTCCCTGAGGACTGACAACAGGGCCGGAGACTGACTTCAGTTTCATTAAGTCGTCTATTCTCAGAGGCTCTTCCTGAGCCACTGCGGCTGCGCTCAGCATCAAGGGCACGAGGACAAAAAGTCCTTGCAGGGTTCCAGATAAACGCGTTTTCATACTCTCGTTCCTTTGTCAGAAGTGGATGCTGCTCTCTTTTCGAGCAAGCAACATAATGA
>DORE01000030.1:9746-10984 GCA_003514305.1 Gammaproteobacteria bacterium
ACTGAAGATATTGGCAAGCGAGAATTAAAGGTCTCTCTATAGTCAGCGACACATTAGGAGATTTCTCCGCATACTTGCGACTGAGAGCTCCGTCACACTGAAACTCAACGCGCTTTGGAAGCTTCGTTTACTCATCGTCGCAAAATTTACAAGGAATGCCACTATGACAGACGCGCAGGGTACCGATTTGCTGCAGCAAGCCATCGCAGCTCTTCAGGGAGGCATTCCCGGTCAGGCGCGAGCCATCCTGGAATCGCTAACAGATCAGGGCGCAGACACCGCAGCGGTCTGGGGTGTGCTGGCCCTCGCCTGCAGAGATCAAGGAGATATGCAGGCCGCCCTCGAGGCTGCTGATTGCTCGCTCTCCCATGAACCGCGCAACCCCCGGGCTCTGGTTGTCAAAGGCGACGCCTACTTTAAACTCGGTGATCGTCAGGCTTCAGCGTCATTTTACCGAGAAGCGCTTAAACAGTTTCCCGCACAAGTCCGCATGGCCCCGGATATGGCTGCGGAAATGGAACGAGCCAGAGCGCGGGTTGAGACACTTGCTGATGACTTTGCCGATCATCTGAGGCGAAATATCGGTAGCTTGATCGAGAGTGCCCAAGAGGACACCTCGCGCATGAAGCACACTAGAGATTTGCTGCTGGGGAAACGGCAGATTTTCTATCCCGAGCCAAAGCAAATCCATTTCCCCGGCCTCCCGATAATTGAGTTTGCCGACCCCGCGGACTTTGACTGGCTTCCCTACGTCGAGGAAGCCTTCGAAGACATTCGCAGCGAGGCGCAGGCGCTACTTGGCAATCAGGCAGAGTTTGGCGCTTACCTCACAGCAGATGGTAGCCGACCGGCCTATGATATGCATGGTTTAAAAAACAATGAAGACTGGGGAGCCTTCTATTTGTGGTACAACGGAGAGCCGGTCCGAGAAAACCAAGCCCGATGCCCAAAAACAACCGCGGTTATGGAAAGCTCTCCACTGGTCTTTTCCGGCAAGCGCTGCCCCAACGTCCTGTTTTCCCGACTCAAGCCGGGCTCACGAATCCCACCCCACAATGGCATGATCAACACGCGCCTGATTTGTCATCTCCCTCTAATCGTTCCAAAACGTTGCGGCTTTCGAGTTGGTAACGACATCAGGGAGTGGGTTCCGGGCAAGGTTTGGCTATTCGATGACACCGTTGAGCACGAGGCTTGGAATAACTCTAGCGAAGATCGCATCCTGCTAATTTTCGAAG
>DORE01000072.1:0-11908 GCA_003514305.1 Gammaproteobacteria bacterium
CTTCTGATAAAGATGCTCGCTGGTAATCGGGCGCTCTCTAACATCAAAATCAGATATATCGAGGTGAGTCAGATGGTGAACGAATGCTGATATGCATCGTTCGTCTTGGATAGCTGCCTTTAGCTTCTTGAAATACGGCTTGTCTTGCTTATGTACGTCAGAAATCTGGCAAACGAAGAATCGACGGTCGTCTCTATCAGTGTTGGCTACGTGTTCGTCATTAGCCACAGCAAAAAACCGATGATAGGAGTTGATGGTTCTTGCGGGCTGCATCTTTTCTTCAATACGCATCCAAGACTCAGTAATTTTAGATTTCAGCGAGTTGATTGTTCGCTTGCTACCCGTAAACCAAGCCTCGTCAAAGAAGACAATATAAGACCGCTCCATGCAGCCGCTAAATCTGCCGACTACTTCTTCAGCATTTTGAACACCCAGCGTTGTGTAAGGCCAAATTCGCCGCAGTAAGGTGTTGAAAGTGCCTTTACCAACTCCTTGACCTCCGTAAAAAACAATCATAATTTCAGGTTTCTCTTCGGGCCGCTGGATGGCATGAGCAAGATATCTGAGAAGGTATTGATACTTTTTGTCGTCGCTGCCCGAGAGAACCACGCGCAGGAAATACTGAATTGGTTCCCAGTCACCTTCTACAGGTTTTATTGAAGGCCCACGCCACAGATTCAGTCTGTTCGGTTTAGTTGGTATTGGTGAGAAGGCCGTCCCGTCATATAGCAAGGTACCCGGGCTTTTCTCCCACGCCAGTATCGCTCTCCCAACGTCCTTATCTTCAATAGCAATATTGGAATTTTCCAGACAGCGTCTCATTAAGATGATGATTGCTCGCCTTTCATAAGGCCGCAGCGTCACTTCGTTTGGATCGTCTTCACCTTCTTTCACCTCTCGAACGTTATCGCGGTCAAGGTAGGAAATACGATTCTCAAATGTAATCATCGCGAACTTTTTGGTTAGTAGTGCGACCGCTGCACGAAATGATTCCAGTCCGGTTTCATCAAGCACGATAGCCTCCTTGCACTGCGAAATGATGCAGAGTGCCAACACTGATACCGCCGTTCGGTTTGAAGGACGCAACAGTAGAGTTGAAATCACGTTGATTGAATTTGTCAGATCCGCGAGACCAGTCTTCAGCAATCGCTACAGCATCGCTTAGACCAGTTGCCAATATTGAGAAGACAACCTTGAGCCAAGTGTCTCTGTCGGAATCTGGGCTGATATAGGCCAATTTCCTGCGTAGGAGAGCGGCCTCTCGTGGCGAGTCCATCACATAACTGGAAACTTTTGCACGCACGGTCGCCTGTTTTTCAGCCCGTTTCTCATCAAGACGGCGCTTCCAGTCGTTATGCAGGCATTCGGGCATAGGCTGTATACAACTCATATCCAAACCGTTTTCCCACGCGTAAACAGTGCCGCTTGGATGAATTCCAGAAAACTTATCCGCTATCGTCGTACCATTCTCGTTTTGGCACCGATATTCAAACGCCACAACACCATCAACAATCACCTGAAACGTCGTGAGAGGCTCTGGGAGCGTCATGAAATGCTTGCGGCTATTCGTGCGACCAGACGTGAAAGTCGTCGTGTCAGCGGCCTCTGAGTCAAAGCCCAGGCTCATTAGTATCGGATGGGCCAGTGCGTAGTTATCAATATCAAGACAACCAACAGGCGGCTCGCAGAATGCATCAGCCAGTGCTAAGTCAAAGCCTTGCAGCCGGTGATAATTTTCAAACTCAATGACGCAGTTCTCACGCTGATTCCAGTTAGCCAAAGCCGGCTTCTTGGTGCCTTTGAGTAAAGGAATGAAGGCCATAACTGGGCTAGACATAAAGCGCCTCCATGAATTGCTTGTACTCTAGGTTTCTGATTTTCTGGTCGTGCTGCGCTATTTCCGCATTTGACCAGCGGGTACGCCTTGGTGTGAGTTTCTTAGGCTTGGGTAACCGGCCTTTCCGCACCCAGTCCCAGATGGTTTTGCGGGTGACGCCGTAGTGACGCGCTAGCTGTTTGTCATTTGACCAGCCAACACCGTTACGAATATCAGCCAGTGCTTGCTGCATACGCAGCTCTGCACCGGTGACATGCTCAGATGTGGATGAATCAACGGGTTCGGGAAGTTCGGTATTCATGATGGGTAACTCCGTATCTGTAAGAAACGGAATCAAAAATACCGAGCATTTCTTGAAAATATTGGCACCTGCGATTCTGGTTTTGGCAGGTGCGATTTTTGAAGTTACAACCTATCGTTATTCAGAATTTTATTTGCTTCAGCGAATCTGTCATTGCAGGACTTCTTGCTCAAACCTTTGTTGTTGAAGCATTCCTGACTACCGTATTCATGCCCAATATAATTGGCCAATTCGCCGGTTTTTTTGAAGCTTTCTGGGTCTTTTCTCAGCTGCTCAATGACTTTCGGGTCAGCAAGCATTTCTCTCAAAACACCAGTCAAACGAAGCAAGTTTTCATATCCTTTTGATTCTTCGGCGGGCTTTTCGTCAAACTCCAATTGCACAACATTGTGATGCAAGAGTTTTTCAATCCGATTCACTCCCACTTTTTTCAAATGATTTTTCTCATACGCCCACTCGAGCCAGTCAAGTTTTATGAGTGGAATACTTGAAGCCCAAAACAAACAGTAATACTTGTCATATTTGCAATCGTCTAGGTCTGCGTAGTTAAAAGAACGGCAAATAGTTTCGTCGAACGGATGTGTACTGTTAACCCAAATGTCTTGAAATATTTGGCGATTAGCATACGCCTCACCGAGCTTATGTTTTGCTGAGTGCTTGGGAAAAGATTCCCCTGTGTCGAGGCTCACCAAGGAGTCATGAAGCGGTGCAAATCCGGCGAATATCCACAAGGCATCAATTACGCTCCAAGAGTCCGAATAAAGAAACGGTGTCAAAGATTCCCACCCAAAGTTTGAGTCACTCATTTGCTTGCTCTCCTTCGCATTGGAATCACATCCGCTGTGTGGCCTTTCGCTTTGGTAATCCAGTCTTCCCACGCCTTCAGGAGTTTGATCCGTTCTTCGTAGCAATCACCTTTAGCGTAAGCGGCAGTAACTTTGTCTTTTAAGCTATGTTTCATCGTGATTCTGACTGCATCGTCAGACCAACGACCGGCTTCGGATTCTTGTATCCAAGTGCGAAAAGAGCCACGCATACCGTGAGCATCAGCGTCATATCCCAACATTTTCGGAATGCAGGAAAGATACGGGTCTGGGACTTCGGTGCCTTTATCAATAGACCAGATGCGTCCGGATGCTTTCGGGTCAGCAGCTTTCAATATCTTGATAGCGAGAGGTGTGAGCGGCACGCGATAGCTTTTACTGGCTTTGTGTAAGTCCCGTTCGCTCCCGTCAGGTATATGCCAGCACTTATCTTCAATGCTGAAGTCTTCCCATCGTGCTAAACGAGCCTCCGATGGTCTGGATACGGTGAGTATTTGAAGAGCCAATATTGATACTTCTGGCTTTGTCCACGACGGTGTATCAAGCGCGAATAGCTTCTGCATGAACTCTGGCATCAAGCGCCAATCAATTGACGGATGGTGCTGCTCTTTGTGGACTTTTTTGTATGCTGGAAACGCGACATCCAGTCCGCTCTGCCATCTGGCTGGATTATTTCCAACTGGACGCAATCCCAGCACTATGCCCAGATTGATGATTTGTTCGCAGTGCCGGATGATTTTCTTAGCTGTCGGAGGAATCTTGGTGTAGATAGGCTTCAGCATGCTGATGAAATGTTCCGGCTCTAGGTCTTTGACCAATATGTCGCCAACATGCGGATTGATGTGGTCATCAAGGAATTGCTTGAGAGTGCGGACTTGCTTGATTGTCTTCCACTCAGCCGCTTTCTTATCAACGTAAGATTCAGCCAACTGAGCAAATGTCATTTCACCGGCTTTCGCTGCTGCGAGTTCAGACCGCCTGCGCTTCTTCTCTGCTCTTGGGTCAATGCCGTCTGCGATTTGTTCACGCCACGCCGTGCCTTTCACTCGCGCTGCTTTCAGAGTGAGAGCCGTTTCGGTTTTTCCGGATGCTTTCTTACGCTGTGTTGATGCTCTGGTCGCATAACTACCAAGGCCGAACTCAACACGTTTACTGTTCAGTATTGCTCGCAGCACCCAAGTCTTCGTGCCAGCGGGTTGCGTGTAGAGGTACAGTCCCGCACATCCGCCAACAGCAGTCTTATCAACGTCCAGTGTGCCGTCAGCTTTGACCTTCGGCTTGATTGCTTTGACCTGTAGTTCAGAGAGCGGTGTTATTTCTTTCGGCATATTTTTCCACCATCTTTTCCACCAAAAATAATGTTTTTTGGCGGAAACGCAGAGTTACGTGTCTATACCGAAGTATAACGTTTAATACCGATATTTATAGAGTTTTAGCTACGTGGAGTGTCGGAAGGTTACTGCAAGTTGGTGTCCCCGGCAGGGGTCGAACCTGCAACCTACGCCTTAGGAGGGCGTCGCGCTATCCAGTTGTGCCACGGGGACCGTTCTATGAGTATACCGCAAGCGCTACAAATAGCCGATTTTTGTTTAACTCGCTCCCGTGCCCTGAATCCTTTTTATCACATCATAGCCACATCACTTGCAGTAATTAACTACAGTGCCTAAAGTCTGGACTTCAGCAGGACCTTGGACGACCTAACATGCAAGAGCTCACTTTGATGTGCAAGACCTTTGAACAGCTCAGCCTTAACGAACTGTACGCGATCCTGCGCTTACGCTCTGAAGTCTTTGTGGTCGAACAGAAATGTGTGTATCAGGACGTCGATAGTTATGACGAAGCTGCCTTTCATGTAATGGGGATGGTACAGGGCGAGCTTTCCTTCTACGCAAGACTTCTTTCACCAGACATCAAATATCGGACCGCTGCCATAGGCCGAGTGGTTGCTGACCGAGCCAGTCGCCGCAAAGGCTATGGCAAGGAGCTCATGGACTTTGCAATTAAGCAATGCGAAGACTTGTGGCCCAATCGAGGAATTACAATTTCAGCCCAAGAATATTTGGAAGGCTTTTATCAGCGGCTTGGATTTGTCACAACAAGTGCGCCGTATTTGGAGGATGAAATCACCCACATCAAAATGATGAGGAGCTGACCTCAATCGCTCCGCTGCAGCATCTTAACCTCATCGAAATCAGTAAGCACATGCTGATTTTGCTCTGGCTGCAGAATACTGAACCCAAGGATCGCCAAAGAGGAAAAAAGGAAGCCCGGCACAATCTCATATAGATCAAAAATACCCCCCTCAAGGTTCGACCAAAATACTACCGTAAATGCCCCAGTCAACATTCCGGTAATGGCGGCATAGGCATTCATCGACCGCCAAAAAAGCGAAAATATGATCGTCGGTCCGAAGGCGGCACCAAAGCCGGCCCAAGCGTAGCTGACAAGATCCAGTACCCGACTCTCCCGGTCGCTAGCAATAATAAAAGCGAGAACCGCCACAACAATGACCGCCGCGCGGCTCACGGCCAGTAACTCGCGCTCGCTGGCATTTGGCCTGATAAATACCCGATAAATGTCTTCACTGATAACGCTCGATGAAACCAGTAGCTGAGAATCAATGGTAGACATAATCGCAGACAAAATCGCTGCGGTAATGATGCCGGCAACCCATGGATTGAATAGGCTCTGACTGAGTTCGATAAACACAGTTTCTGGGTTATCCAATGGCATATCCGCAAAATAAGCAATACCGGCAAGCCCAGTAGTCACCGAACCAAACAGCACAATAATCATCCAGGTCATGGCAAGACGACGTGCCGGCAATAGTTTTTCGGGATCTTCTGCGGCCATGAACCTTGCGAGGATATGAGGTTGCCCTGCATATCCCAGGCCCCAGGCGACCAGAGACAGGAAAGCAAGCACGCCCATGTCTGAGAACAGTTCCATGCTATCGGGATTGACGCGCTGCACCTCGGCGCTAGCGCTTGATATGCCGCCTGACGTCATAACTACCGCTGCAGGTGCAATCAAAAGAGCTAGCAGCATGAGAAACGCCTGAATGGAATCGGTCCAAGCGACGGCGAGAAATCCTCCCATGAAGGTGTACGCGACAATGATCAAACCACCTACTAATAGCGCGGTGGAATAGCTTAGCTTGAAGCTGTTTTCGAACAGAATTGCCCCACCCACCAGACCAGAAGCCGTGTAAAACGTGAAAAATAGCAAAATCACGGTAGCGGATAGAGTCCGCAGGACCCGCGTTTTATCTTGAAAACGGTTTTCAAAATAGTCAGGCAAAGTGAGAGCATTGTTTGCATGCTGGCTGTAGATACGAAGACGCTTCGCTACGAATAACCAATTCAGATATGCGCCGACTGTCAGTCCAATGCCAATCCACATCTCGCTTAACCCAGACAGGTAAACAGCTCCAGGCAGCCCCAGCAACAGCCAGCCACTCATATCGGACGCACCCACACTGAGCGCAGTGACCACTGGACCCAATTTCCGCCCTCCGAGGATATAGTCCCCAAGATCAAAGGTCTGGCGGTAAGCCTTGATGCCAAGAAATAGAATCAGTAAAAGATATGCACTGAAAGTAAACAACAGAGGGGCGTCAAATTCCATACACGGGCTCGTCAGTTCAGCAGGGTTTATAGAGGCAAGTGTACTGCAACTCCGAGGATCCGAGGTTCTAAGTTTCACCTTTTGCTCAGCGATATCCTATCGATACTGAACCAGTCTCCAGTTGAGCCAGGAAGTTTCTCGATACTTGCAAGCTTATATAGTAAAGTTATTACTTTACTATATTGAAAAATAGTTCAAAAGCGAGCGTAGTAATCGCGCGGTGTGCAATGACATAATTCAGGCAAGCCGCCTATGTCTATTCCGAAAGCTCAGCAAGCTTCACTGTAACGCTAAAAAATGAAAAGTTGACTGAAACCGCCCTGCTTGCGCCCTAAGTTAGGGTCTATCGGGCTTTGGAAGGAATGCCCAAGCCTCCGCAAAAGAGTTGTAACTTGACAGTCAGCCCCGAAGGCTGCGAATTTTCTGCTCAATGTTGGTGAGAATTCCTCGGAGGATATTCATTTCCATGGAATCAATCCGAACTCTGCCAAATAGTCGTCGAATTCTTTGCATCAGTTGGCGCGGATTGTCGCGGTCATGGAATTCTATCTCTACCAGTACCCGCTCAAGATGCTCGTAGAAGTATTCTACCTGTCTGACCGAAGCTTTCTCCTGATCCCAATAATCTCTCTCTACTCTCCCGGGCTCTTCATTGTCTCGAAGGACAGCTTTTCTGATTTCATAACAAAGGACCATCGCAGCCGCTGCCAAATTCAGAGAACTGTATTGGTCGCTTGCCGGAATTTGAACATGATAGTGGCAAAGCTGCAGCTCCTCATTATTAAGCCCAGAGTCCTCTCTGCCAAAAATCAGGGCAACCTGCGCATTTTTACTTTCAGTGACTATTTTTGACGCGCTTTGCTCCGGCGTCAGCATTGGCCATGGCAGACTTCTGGATCTAGCACTGCTGCCGATCACCAAAGTGCAGTCGGCAATAGCCTCGCTTAACGTCCCAACCACCTCCGCCTGCTCCAGCACGTTAAGCGCGGACGCTGCCCTACCAACAGAAACGCCACTCGGGAACTCAACTGGATTCACCAGAGTGAGACGGCTCAAACCCATATTCTTCATTGCCCGAGCTGTTGCGCCGATATTGCCGGGATGTGATGTGTTTACCAAAACGATTTTAATGTGAAGCTGATTGCTCATTAGTGTTCAGTGTTTTTTGTAACTGCTGATTATAGCAGCAATGTGGATTAGCACCGCGAATCGATAACCTGCTATCATTTCGCGCGCTTTTCCATTCTAAGATCCAAACGCCAGAACGTCATAGCAGGAATTTTCATGCACCCACTCGTAAACATTGCCCTTCGCGCAGGGCGCGACGCGTCTGGTATGCTCGCTCAGCAAAGTGAGCGTCTGGATCGCATCAGGATTGTTGAGACTGAGGCTGGCCAAAGGGTTGCCTCTGTGGAAGCAGATGCGGATAAATCGATGACATATCACATAAGAAGCGCCTATCCGAATCACAACATCAACTCGCGCATTTCCGGAAAGCACCCCGGTAGGCCTGGAGAACCAACGTGGCATTTGGACCCGGCGGTCGGGTTCGCTAATTTTTTACACGGCTTTCCGGTTTTTGGCGTTGCCCTCGCCATCGAGGTCAATAATCAGGTATGCCACGCCACTATAATTTTCCCCATTCTCCAAGAAGAGTTCACCTGCAGCAGAGGTAATGGTGCTCAACTCAACGCCAGACGCCTTCGAGTTCAAACCAGAGATGAACTAAAGAACTCTCTGATTGGCGTGAACCCAGAAGATCTCGATGCTGCCCTTCTCACTGGCCTGCTTCGTGAGTTAATAAACAAAGAAGGGCAATTCAGGTCGCTCGGGGACACAACTTTGGACATATTACAGGTCGCTGCAGGCCGCTACAGTGGCGGCTGGGGACGAGCCTCTTCAGAGCAAGCACTCCAAGCGGCTCTGCTCGTTCTCCAAGAGGCTGGCGGCATCGCCGGAACCCGCACCGGCAGTCCTTCACCAAGCGCAGACGATGAGATGCTGTTCGCAAACCCAAAATTGTTGAAACAGCTGTTGAAACTTCGCAGTCAATTCAATTGATTGTCCTGCCCCAGCATCGAGAAACTAGACGCCAACCAAGCAGCATCCGGTCAGAGCTGAACATTTGTCGTATGCGAAACGGCAAACACGTGTATGCTTGATGGCCTAGCCTGATGCGTCAGGCCATCCAAAATCTCCTAATCGGACGAGACGCGCCCTATTCAATGACCCCAAAAAGCAACACAAGCAATAATCTGGTCGAGGGATCGGTCCGGCAATCCCTCATACAGATGACGTTGCCCATGATATTAGGCATGCTGATTCTGTTTACCTTTAGCGTGGTCGACACCTGGTTCATCAGTTTTCTCGGCACTGAATCGCTTACCGCGATCAGCTTTACGTTTCCGGTGACGTTTACTGTGACCAGTCTTGCTATCGGTTTGGGAATCGGTGCTGCCGCGGTCGTCGGCAAATGCCTCGGAAGTTCAAAAATTGATGAAGCGAAGCAAGCTGCCACGGTGATCAATTACATCTCTTTCGGATTGGCCGCAATGCTCGCCACTTGCTTGTGGTGGTTCATGGAACCCATTTTCAGTCTTATGGGTGCCGAGCAAGCTTTATATGGTGAGATCAGTTCCTACATGAACGTCTGGTTTCCGGGCAGCGTGCTCGTTGTATGTATCATGTCCGGCAACAGCGTGTTACGAGCTTGCGGGGACACCAAGACTCCAAGCCTCCTGATGGCGGCCGCCGGTCTGCTCAACGCCTTCCTTGACCCATTTCTCATCTTTGGGCTGGGCCCGTTCCCTGAGCTGGGCATCGCAGGCGCAGCCTGGGCAACGGTGATTGCCTGGTCTGTTGGCTTCGTTTATCTCATGTATCTTCTTATTGCCAAACGGGAGTTGGTTTCGAGCAAGCTGCCTTCAATCAGCGCTTTCGAGCAATCTGGCCGCGACATGCTCCGAATCGGCATACCTGCCGCAGGAGCCAACATGATGACCCCTCTTGCAGGTGGCGTAATGACAGCCATTGCGGCCGGATTCGGTGGCAATGCGGTGGCGGCTTACGGCGTTGGCGCTCGTCTTGAGCCCATGGCCACGCTGCTGGTGCTCGCCATGTCCTCTTCGCTTCCGCCGGTTATCAGCCAGAACTTCGGCGCCGGACGATTGGACAGAGTCAAGGAAGCTTATGATCTCGCGATACGCTTCATTTGTTTTTGGCAATTAGGGGTCTATGTCCTCTTAGCTCTCGCCGCTCCACTGGTTGCTTCCATCTTTTCGAAGGAGGACGATGTGACAGGCGCAATCAATTTGTTTCTGTGGATCCTGCCTCTTGGATACGGCCTGCAGGGAGTAATAATCTTAACCAATTCGAGCCTGAATGCCTTACATAAGCCCGCTTCTGCGCTTTACCTCAGCATTGCCAGATTCTTCGTGTTCTACGTTCCATTTGCCTGGGTCGGCAGTCTTTACTTCGGTCTAGGCGGATTTTTCGCGGGGGCGGTAAGCGGCAACTTGGTGATGGCAGCTATATCATGGAGAACGTTCAATAGAGCACTGGCGGCAGAGCAACAGTCGCAAAAAATCGGCTCTTTCGCCTGAATCATCTTCCGAAAAAGTTGATGACGCTTTTCACAAAACCTTCCGACTGAGAAGTTGCAGGCATTTCAGCCAGAGGCAAGTCTTCATCAGACACCGTTCCCTCCTCAACAAGTGAAAAGCTCTTATCTTCGACGTTGGCTTCAACCTGCTCGCCTTCAGAGTCAGTATATGTTAAGCGGTTATTCTTCTCTTGAAATTCGAGCATTTCCATGCAGATTTCGTTGTACTCCTCCGCAGTCAACAGTTCAGGGCACTCTTTCATGTTGAGAGTGAACTGTCGGTCGTTAGCCGCTGAGAGATAGTGTAGATTTTTCTTGGTCTCCTGCAAAAGCCCTTCTTTCTTAGCAATGTTGTACAAAGGAGTTCCGCGCAACGGGATATATGGAAAAAAGAAAAAGTGTTCAGGAGCTATTCGTTGATTCAGCTTAAGGGTCTCGCGCATGTTGGCGGCAGTTTCGAGCGGAGCCCCAACAATGTTAAACGTCAGCCTATTTATACCGGCTTTTTTGCAGTTATCAGCCGCATCGATAATTTGCTGGTTTTTCATTTTCCTTCCTAGCATGCGGGCCCGATACTCCTCATCACCACTCTCGATACCAAACCAGATCGTATGACAACCTGCCTCAGCGGCCGTCTGGCAGAATTTTTCGTTCATAACCTCCACACGAGAGTTGATTGAAAACGGAAGGCCAATGCGTTCTTTGTAAATTTCAAGAAACTCTCGGACGAATTTCAAATTGGACAGAAATAGCTCATCCCAGAATTCGAAATAGCCAACATTATATTCGTCGCGCAAACGTTCGAGTTCCGCCACCAGTGACTCAGGCTCGTACTTGCGCAAAAACTCTTTTTTGGAGCGCCACCCCTCAAGAAGAGGAGTGTTGCAGCAATATGTGCAGCGGTAGGGGCATCCACGACCAGTCATTACCGGCAATACGAGCTTACCCTTGGGTCCAAAAATGGATGAGTTCACGTCCTTAAAACCATCTTCTTTGGAAAACACTTCGTAATCGGGAAACGGCAAAGCCTGAAGGTCGCCGATCTGGTGCGCCTCTGTCTGATAGATTTCACCGTCTACCAGCTTTTCCCACATGCCATCTGCGGGGCCATTTTTGAGTCCACTCAGGTGCTGGACAATATTGCCGATGGCGTACTCACCGTCACCTACACAGATGTAATCGACGTTCGGGTTCTCTATTGTTTGTTCCTGCGACAGCATGGCCTGATAGCCGCCGATGCAGATCGGTAGGTCAGGCATTAACTTCTTGATCTCTTCGAAATAAGGCTCCATCGGATACCAGTGAGGACTCATGATGGAAAACGCTATCAAGTCGGCGTCAAGCGCCTCAATGGTTTTTGCGTAACTTTCCGGAGAGTATTGTTCTGCATCCCTGAGAATCAATACCGGTTCGAGAAGTACTTCAACCCAGGGAAATTCCTTCTTGAGATAGGCTGACATACTTGCAATCGGCATGGCGATTTCATTGCCATCTGGCGAATAGAAAGAAAACACCAGCCGCAGCGTTTCCTTTTTCACAGAACCGAAGTAGCGTGATCGCTCCTGCGGATAAGGCGATCGTTCGGAGCTTGCCGCAATGACGTCAACTTTTGAATTCATACTACGAACCTAATTTCTCGTGAGGGCGACGCGCCGTACACTGTTTACTCGCGACTGCCAAGTCGGCAATTTGAGAGCAGTACGCGGGTTGTCGACCAA
>DORE01000072.1:12313-26690 GCA_003514305.1 Gammaproteobacteria bacterium
CGCAACGTTTCCTCTTGCTGCTGCTTTACGATACCCTCTCGGTTGACACTGCTACTACCCTTCTACGCAATAAGTAACTTCGGAGGCACACGTGAACGCGCTGGACACTCTGCAATACCGTACGTCATCACCCCGACTAATGGATCCTGCACCAACCCACGAACAATTAGACCATCTTTTTAAGGCAGCTGTCAGGGCTGCGGATCATGGACTGCTCCGGCCCTGGCGTTTCCTGACCATTCGAGGGCAGGCCCGCAGCCTGCTCGGAGAATTGCTTGTCTCCGCGGCCAGACAGGAGAACTCGGATTTCAGCGCCGCCCAAGCGGAAAAGCTCGCGGGCAAGCCACACCGAGCTCCACTAATTATCGTTACTATCGCCAGCCCAAAGCCCCATCCTAAAGTCCCAGAATTCGAGCAAGCTCTATCAGCCGCTGCGGCAACCCAAAATATGATCAATGCCGCCTTCGCGCTGGGTCTCGGCGCTATGTGGAGAACTGGCGCGCCCGCATACCAACGCATCGTCAATCAAGGGCTTGGACTTGACGAAAACGAGAAAATCATCGGATTTCTCTACCTCGGCACCAAAACTGGAGCGGAAAAACCGAAGCCGGATGCAGATTATAGCGGTCTAGTTCACGAATGGGGCGAAGTGGGATAGTCGCAGTATCGACATGCAATCCCGGAAATGCATAGAAGTGCTGCAAGGAATTCTGCTGCCGTTTTCAAGACAACAAGAGTGCAGCAAGTGCAGAGCTGGCCTCCATCCGTGTCTGGCCGGTCGGCGTTATGACCCCGAAGCGGCGGACGCTTATCTCAAAAGCAGAACCGGTTTTACGCCGGATAAGAAAACGGTAAACATTTGCGGTTTTTTCATTGGGGGCATAAAAGCTCACAAACGGCGGTTTAGTGCAACCGCCCGGAAACCCCGAGCGGAACTGGCTGAGATTTTCGGAAAAAAACTGCAAACTGATGCAGTTAATCCAAGCCAGACGACTCAGACGAGACCCAATCAGGCATTGGCGGAGATAAAAAGACTTCTCGGGGAGAGTTAATAAGCAATGCGCACGACGATTTTTTCAACTCCCGTACTGACGCCGTTCCTCAGATTGGTATCTCGGGCCATACTAAGATTGATCGGCTGGTCAACTCGCGGAGAGCCCCTGCTTCATCAGCGCTGCGTGCTGATCGGCGCACCACACACGAGCAATTGGGACCTCCCTCTTATGTTGATGGTGGTACTCAAACTCGAACTCAGAGTATTCTGGATGGGCAAGCACACTCTTTTCCCTTTCGCAGTTGGATGGCTCATGAAATGGCTCGGTGGCATTCCGATCGATCGTTCCGCTGCTCATAACGTGGTCAGCGAGACGGTCCGGCAATACGCGGAACACGACGAGCTAATTATGTTGATCCCACCTGAAGGTACGCGCAGCAAGGTAGCGCAATGGAAGAGCGGCTTCTACCACATTGCAAACAACGCTAAGGTTCCAATTTTACTTGGCTATGTTGATGCCAGCAAAAAAGAAGCGGGGTTTGCAGACTTCTATACACCGAGCGGCGATATCGACAAAGACATGGCAGAAATCAGGGCTTTCTATGCCAGTAAGACTGGCTTGATAGCAAAAAACGGCTGAACGCATCTATTGCTAAGGCTGCACCGTGCGGGTCATCAACGATGATTCAGACACAGCAGAAGATTCTCAAAAATATGTTGGGCATACGCTTCCATGCTGACTTCCTGAAGCTTAAATTTCCATTGCTTCAAGTGCCACTGCTGTAGCTGCGCCGTAATCGACGCTGCAAGCAGCTCTGGATTATCACAGGAAAACTTGCCCTGTTTGATGCCTGTTCGGATGGCATCCACTAGAATTCTGTCAAATCGCAACTCCAGATCAAGCGCCTGTTGCTGTTGTTCCCGTTCAAGTCCCTTCAGCTCCATGTAGCAAAAGTAATACCAAGGATTGAGGATCTGAATCATAAAAATCTCGCCGCAAATGATCGCGCGCAGACTTTCAACGGGATCAAGATATTCATTCACTAACTCTCCGATAACCTTATCAATATAGTTTCGTAAAACTCCCTCGATGACTGAGGCTAAATCATTTTTACTACCGATGTACGCGTACAGTCCTCCCATGCTGATACCAGTCTCTCGACTGAGATCCCGCAGGCTCATTGCCTGAAAGCCTTTCGCATTCGCCAGTTTAAAAGTGGCTTCGAAGATCTTTTGCAAATTGGCAATCGCGACTTTGGGGCTTTTGATTTGCATCTTTTCCTGATGCATTGAGAAAACGGTTAACCAGAAAGCTTCTCCTTCAAGAGCCCATGCTCTCTTGAAGGCGGATATGGTTGTTTCGTGCGGCCAATCTGACATCTCTAGTTCGTCACCTATTCCTGGAAACCTGCAGCGACTGCCGAGCTCATAAATCGAACGTTAGTGCCAAACAGCTCAACTGAAAGCCTAATAAAACCACCAAAGAAAAACTCCGTCTGAAAGGAACCTATAAATCAGAACCAGAAGGAAGCAACCGCGGTGCATCCGGCAACTCCGCATAAGAGAAGAGAAACCGTCCTCAGCCGCTTGTGTGAAATCAGATGCAAGGTTTTCATAGCCACCAAGTATCCCATCAGAGTAGCGGGAATCAAAGGCATAGAAATTTGGACGTGCAGCCAGCCAAAGCGATCAACCATCACCAGCATCGCCAGTGACATTAGGCAGCTTATAATGAAGAAGGCGGCGAGATTCGCACGAATAAAATCGTTGTCCTCATGCTGCAGTACCAAAGCCATCGGCGGTCCCCCGATCGAGGAACTGGTTCCCATAAACCCTGAAAGAAATCCGGCTGAAAACATGGCAGGTGCGGTTGGCCTCAGCATGATATTCGCAAGACTCAGTCCTACAGCCGCAATTACGGAAACGCCAAGCCAAAGAGCAAGCGAGCGCTGATCAATCCAAAGCAACAGGAAGCCGCCTGCAACCGTTCCCGGAACACGACCAAGAATGGCAAATTTCAGACCAGCGAAGGAGATAGATTTCCGGAGCTTTATCGCATTGGCGACGGATAGTGTTAACGCACAAATCGTTATCGGGGCTGGCACGTACAAAGGGTCGATAAAGTACAACAGCGGGGCAGCAATTATCGCCAACCCGAAGCCGATAGAACTCTGCACATAAGAGCCCACAAAAATTACCAATACGGTAATTATTAGTTCCACTTTGCTACCTACTATCAATATTCAGATACGGTACGTACCGGAGATCATAACCGCCCTTGCCAACCGGCTCCAGTATTCAAGAAAGGGGGTCCCCATCTCGGTGGAACTCAGCAAGCGGTGACGATTACGCAGACATACCTTCGATCATGCTCTGGTCCGAGCTCGCTGTGGGCGGATGAGGCTCAAAATTTGAGCGCCATAAGCTACACAATTTTTATAACGACAGTTAAACGAGATATCTACGTACCATTTTCAGGGTCAGTGATTTAGGCAATCTACCAGATTTTTATTGCAACAAACTTGGCGCAAGGGTGCTTCGCTGTTACGAAAATATACAGGGGTCCTTAACAATGGTTTTCTCATGGCTTACGGTTGTGAAATGACCCAGGTCGAACCGACTCGCAACTCGTAGTTCGAAGAATTCGGAGCAGGCTGCAATTTTAGTTATCTGGCATTCACAGTTAAAGACATCTACTCGCTGTGTAAGCATCTCATGGATAATCCCTTTGCGATCAACCACTCTCCAAGAGAGGTCTCGTGGCTTTTGTTCGGTTACCCTCAGCATTTCCAGCGCAGTCTAGCTATCCATCAAAAACTCGGGTAACAGTGAGAGCTAACTTGAGCTGCAACAGCGCGTCATTTAACATAGTGGCTTCTTTAGGGCTAACACACGCACGGACAACCTTTCGCGTGTACCGGGCGACCAGTCTTCATGACCTCATTTGGATAGACCACGATGCAGCTACTCGACGGAACAGCCTGTTCTCAACAAATACGCCAAGAAATTGCTGTGGAGGTGAAAGCCATCGTTGCCGCCGGCAAACGCCCTCCTCATTTGGCGGCAGTGCTGGTCGGAGATGATGGAGCCAGCCAAAATTACGTCAAAATGAAAGTCCGGGATTGTGAAGAAGTCGGTTTCGGCTCGACCACGATAAGAATGGATGCGAGCTCAACAGAAACCGAGCTGCTGGCAAAAGTCGAAAAGCTCAACAGGGACGAGGCGATTGACGGATTCATTGTTCAACTGCCACTGCCCCCGCAAATTAATGAAAATAACGTGATCCTTGCGATCAACCCGAAAAAAGATGTCGACGGATTCTGCCCTGCAAATATTGGCAATCTCAGCCTAGGACTTCCGACATTTGTTTCAGCCACTCCTAATGGCATCATGGAATTACTCAAGCGCTACAATATCGAAACCGAAGGGAAGCACTGCGTAGTATTGGGCCGCAGTAACATCGTGGGCACGCCAATAGCAGTTCTCATGTCACGCGATACCAATCCCGGCAACGCGACGGTTACCCTAGCTCACAGCAGAACAAAAAATCTCAAGGAACTGTGCGTGAGCGCAGACATTCTTATTGTGGCCATTGGCAAGACCGAATTTGTTACCGCGGAAATGGTCAAAGAAGGCGCAGTCGTAATCGACGTCGGCCAAACCAGAGTACCAGATAGCACAAGGAAATCCGGGTTTCGCAATGTCGGCGATGTCGATTTTGAGCTTGTGAAAAACAAGTGCTCCTTCATTACCTTTGTCACGGGGGGCGTCGGCCCGATGACTCGCGCATCCTTACTTCAAAACACCCTGAAAGCCTACCAACGCAGATAGAGACAATAAGATGTTCCAATCACTCCAACCGCTTCCACCCGACCCAATTCTCGGTCTGTCGGCTGCATATCGTGCCGACGCAAACCCGTCCAAGGTTGACCTTGGTGTTGGTGTCTATAAAGACGCAAACGGCAACACACCGGTCATGCGAGCGGTGAAACGCGCAGAAGAAATTTTGGTTGCATCGCAGAACAGCAAGGCCTATGTCGCCCCAACGGGAGCTGCCGGATACAATGAGATCATTGCTAGCCTGATGCTGGGCAATACTCTCAAGCAATTCCTCTCCGATCGTCGGGTGACCGTGCAGACACCCGGTGGTTGTGGTGGCCTTCGCATTGCCGCTGAATTTATTCGTCATGCCAACCCAGACGCGACCGTGTGGGTTAGCGACCCAACCTGGGCGAACCATATTCCATTGCTAGGTTCAGCCGGACTCAAATTCAAACAATATCCCTACTATGACCATTCAACCCATTCCGTGAAGTTTGACGAGATGCTTTGCTGCCTAAGTGAAGTGCCTAAAGGGGATCTGGTGTTGCTGCATGGGTGTTGCCACAATCCGAGCGGGGCCGACCTGACCAGAGAGCAATGGTTAGCTGTGCGGGAAGTAGCGCTGGCACAGGGGTTTACAGTTTTTATCGATCTGGCTTATCAGGGCTTGGGAGACGGTCTGGATGCGGATGTCTTTGGCGTGAGGTTACTTGCCGAGTCTCTACCAGAGCTGATAGTTGTGAGCTCTTGTTCTAAAAACTTTGGCCTCTATCGCGAGCGCACAGGAGCGCTTACGGTCATTTGCGAGACTGCTGAAGCCGCTGCCGCGGTAACAACGCTGTTGGCATCAGCAGCGCGCGCCAACTATTCCATGCCACCCGATCATGGCGCAGCCATCGTTCAAACTATTATGGAAAATCCAGAACTAAGCACCGACTGGGATTTTGAGCTGAAGGAAATACGCGACCGGATAAACAGCCTTCGCGCGCTGCTTGTCGCACGACTGCAAACCGCCGGAGTTGATCGAGACTTCAGCTTTATAGAGAAAGAGAAAGGTATGTTCTCATTTTTGGGAGTCCGCAAGGATCAGATACAAACTTTGATACACAAATATAGCATTTACTTGGTAGGCTCAAGCCGAATCAACATAGCCAGCATGAATGAGGACAATATTGACTACATAGTTCAGAGCATCAAAGCGGTACTTTGATAAGCTTTTGGTGGGTTCGTTTGAGTATTCAAAGCCTAATGAATGAGCCCCGGCGCAGTCAGACTGCTCGCGTCTGCAGCGAGTCGCGAATTGCGTCGGCGAACGCTCGTAGGGCCGCCTCTGTCGTTGTCCAGCTAATACAGGCATCAGTAATAGAGACTCCTGGGCGTATCTGTTTCAAATCATCTGGGATAGGCTGATTTCCCTCTTCTATATAACTTTCAAGCATTACGCCGATGATTGACCGGTTTCCCTGTGAGATCTGCTCAGCGACCGAATTCAGCACTTCCCGCTGTTTGGCCGGATTTTTCTGCGAATTACCGTGGCTGCAATCGATCATGAGGTTTACCGCATGGCCGGACTTGCGCAACTCGGCCTCACTCTGGGCGACAAACTCCGGTTGATAATTCGGAATCTTTCCGCCTCTAAGAATTATGTGGCAATGCGGATTGCCTTCCGTGCGGAACACTGCCACACGACCCTCTCCAGTGACACTGATAAAACTGTGGTGCGCTGATGCCGATCGGATGGCGTTAATAGCCACCGACAGATCACCGTCTATGTTATTTTTGAAGCCGATGGCAGAAGAAATCCCACTCGCCAACTTGCGATGGGTGGGCGATTCGGTTGTTCGGGCACCAATTGCCGTCCAGCTCACGAGATCCTGTAGATACTGAGGAGAAATCAGATCCAGCGCTTCAATCGCGATGGGCAACCCGAGTTCTGCTATTTCAAGCATGAGCTTTCGACCTGTTCTCAACCCCTGATCGATCCTGTGACTGCCATCGAGAGACGGATCGTAAATAAGCCCTTCCCAGCCGACGGATGTCCTTGGCTTTTCGAAATAAACCCGCATCACGATCAACAGCTCATTCGACAGTTCATCTGCTAGCGGTTTTAGTAGGCGGGCATAGTGCATCGCCTCATCTGGGTTGTGGATAGAGCACGGCCCCACGACAACGATTAGGCGGGGGTCAACCCGATCCAGAATCCCTTTCACTGCCCGGTGGCCTTCTCTGACTGTATCCAAAGCCTTGCCCTGAAGTGAAAACTCCTGCCTCAACTCGTCAGGCGTAGGCAAGTGTTCAAATCCCATGATGTGAAGGTTGTGAACTTCATTGCTCTCAGCGTTAGCCATAGTTACTCCGATGTCTGGAAGGCGTGGATTATGGTGTAAATCAAGAACCAACTCAAAGAAATTCCAGATAAGTAAGTTTGACATTGTACATCAGCGGGCTTTGCTTTATTTTTCCGGTTAATTCAGATCAATGAAAACACTGCAATTTCGAAAGTAAAGTTGATCGGTGTTAAAAGGGAAAAAGCAATGCCAAAAGCAAGCGAACTGAAGAAGGGTATGATTGTAGAGGTCGACGGATATCCTCACATCGTGAGACAACTGGAAGCCAAATCGCCATCATCGAGGGGTGCTTCTACCCTCTACAAAGTCCGCTTTAATAACCTTCAGACGGGCCAAAAACTGGACAGTTCTCTCAAAGGTGAGGAGCTACTCAAAGAAGCAGATTGTTCAAGAATTGGCGTCCAATATTCCTACCAGGATGGCGATATTTACTATTTCATGGATATGGAGGATTTTACCCAATACGGCTTGGATGCATGTCAAATGGACGAACAAATTCCCTATCTGGTCGAACAACAAGAGGACATCATCGCCCTTATTGTTGATGGCAACCTCGTCGCCATTGAACTGCCTCAATCAGTTAGCCTTGAGGTCACCGACACACCACCAGCGGTGACGGGCTCCTCAGCCACGAATCGGAGCAAGACAGCAACGTTGTCAACCGGCCTGCAAATTCAAGTACCTGAGTACCTAGCGCCAGGTGAAACAGTAAAAGTGAATACCGCCACAGGGAAGTTCATGTCGCGAGCCTGACGGCACGCGGATATGAGCTCAGGCCCAGTCATTGATACTTACTATAATTTAATTCTATCTCCCATACTGACCAATCTAACAATAAACCCTATTTTAATCCGATATATCTGAGGTTTGCCCTGTCGGCGCAGCCTGACAGTTCCAGCAGAGAGCGAACGCACCATCAACCTCTTCTCCGCAGGCATGACAGACCCAAGAATCAAATTCTGGCATGCATAGTAATTCCATTTCGCCAATCAATCGCTCAGCGGTTTGATAGTTGAGTGCGTTGATTACCCAAACCTCGCCCATGCATTCCGAAACCGGTATTTCGCCTGCTACCGAATATAATCGATCGTTTCTTATTTCAACTTCAATACCCTGCTGCTGAAGCATATTTTTTACATGCCAAACCAGCGCGACATTGTTATTGGAGTAGATTTTTCTCACTTTCTATCTCGCCTTCGTCCCTTCATTTACTTAGAGCCAACTTTTCTACTCACTGCCGGGAAATCACAGCTTTTTCAGCCGTATCGAGCATGAAAATCTCCTGTTTACCATTACCGCTTGAATTGTGACCAGCGCATACCTGTTGCAAAAAGAACTGCAAAATACGTAAAGATCCCAGCGAGCACCAGAAAGGCAAGCCTGGACGCCTGTTCAAGGACAGACCAATCTTGCCAAACAAGCCAGGAGTCCAAGCCAATCAAGACAAATGCCATCATAACCACATTCGCCAGCGAGACTTGGAGCAGAAACCGTGGCCAACCAGGTCGCAATCGGAATACATCATCTCGTTTCAGCATTAGTAACAATCCCCCTGCATTTACATAAGCGGCGAGACTCGTTGCGAGAGCAAGACCCACGTGGGCCAAGCCACTGAGATAAAAAAGCAGGTTAAGAACCATGTTCGCTAACATCGCTATAATCCCGATTCGCACGGGCGTCGCCGTATCCTGCCTGGCGTAGAACCCTGGAGCGAAGATCTTGACACCCATGAAGGCCAGCAAGCCAATAGCATAAGCTCGCAAACTTCCGGCAGAATTAACAATGTCCTCAACAGGGAAATTCTGATTTTGGAACAGTGTAATCAGAAGCGGCTCTGCCAATACCATCAATCCGATGGTCGCCGGCAACGCAATCAGCACCACCAGCCTTAACGCCCAATCCAGAGTTGCAGAGAACGCTTCCAGAGAAGACTCAGCGTGCTGTCGCGACAAACTGGGCAGCACAACAATCGCAATGGCGATACCAAATGTACCCAATGGCAGTTCAACGAGACGGTCAGAATAGTACAGCCAGGAAACACTGCCAGTGACAAGAAGAGACGCGATCACTGTATCCAGTAACAAATTAATCTGACTAACGGATACCCCGAACAGCGCCGGCAGCATCAGCTGCTTTATCCGAGATAACCCTTCCCTTTCACTATTTAGTCTTGGTATCGGCAGTAAGCGCAGCCGAGCAAGAAAAGGAAGCTGAAACAGCAATTGAGCGAACCCAGCTATCAATACCGCCCATGCCAAGGCTAACTCCGGCTTCCGAAGATAGGGGGCAAGCAGGAAAGAGGAGCTTATCAGTGAAATATTCAAGAATGCCGGAGTCAGTGCTGGCACAGCAAATCGTCCGTAACTATTGAGTATCGCACTGCACAAAGCCGTCAGAGAGATAAGCAACAGGTAAGGAAACGTTATTCGCAGCATTTGCACGAAGAGCGCAAACTTTTCCGGTTCATCCGTAAAACCATAGGCAATCGGGACAGCAAGATAGGGTGCTGCGATTACAACCAATAACGTGATGGCAAGCAGGAATCCACCAAGGCTCGCAGTGGTAGCACCTATGAGATTCTGAACAGCTTCGAGGGGCTTTTGACTTCGGTACTCAGACAAGATGGGCACAAAGGCCTGGCTAAATGCTCCTTCGGCAAACAACCGTCGCATGAAGTTCGGAATTTTATTTGCCAGAAAAAACGCATCTGTTGCATCAGAAGTACCAAATAGCCGCGCGATAACCACATCCCGGGCCAACCCGAGGACTCGCGAAACCAAAGTCATGGAGCCCGTTACTCCGCTTGACCGAAGCAAACCCTCTCTTGGAGGCTGTCCTGGCGACTCTGATTGTTCGGCGGCTGGCTTACCGTTGTTCATAAGCGGAAATATTTCGAAATATAGATTGTATTTTTAAGGAGCCGCAAGATTCCATACCTAGTTAAATTAACCCGATTAATCATTGATTTTATTATATATTTTACTGCTTTAGAAAAGTCATTTTCAGTATTCAAAATATTGACATCAATAGCTGAAAGCGGCATAGTGACGCCCTTTTACAGCTGAGTGGGAACCATCCTGCTGTCACAACAATTTGGGTCCGCTCAATCGGAGCAGATTTGAAAGAATGTAATAAGGAGCTACAATTGGCCAACTCTCCACAAGCCCGCAAAAGAGCCCGCCAGGGAGAATCGCGACGTCGTCACAACGCATCCTTTCGGTCTATGGTGCGCACTTACATCAAAAAAGTCGACACAGCGATCGCTGGAGGCGACCAGAGCGTTGCGGCAACTGCCTACAACGAGGCGGTGCCGATAATCGATCGTATGGCCGACAAAGGCATTATTCACAAAAACAAGGCCGCGCGGCATAAAAGCCGTCTAAATGCCGCTGTGAAAAGCATGCAATAGAAAGTAACCCGAAGAGAAGCTGGCACTAACCGGCTTTGTTGTGTGCTAAATAAGAACGAGGTTGTCTCGATGGACGATCTCTTCTTCGCCAACATACCCCAACTCGCTTTCAATCTGATCACTGTTTTTCCCACAAATGCGAGCGACTTCCACAGCGTCGTAATTGACCAGTCCACGAGCAATTTCAATGCCTTTCTCATCATGACAAGCCACCACATCGCCACGCAGAAAACTGCCCGAGACTCTTTGAACTCCCACAGCTAACAAGCTGCTGCCCGAGTTTCGCAGCACCCGCACTGCCCCTGCGTCAATAATTAGCGTTCCTGCCAAACTGAGTTGACCCGCCAACCATTGCTTTCGCGCCGTCATAGGTTCGCTGTCAGCATACAAGTGAGTACCCAGCACCTCACCTTCAGCAAGACGCAGCAGCACATCCGTCATTCTGCCTCTTGCTATGACCGTATCGGTACCGGACCGGGCTGCCAGCTTAGCAGCGTTCAGTTTCGTCTGCATACCTCCCCGACCCAAACTACCGCCTGTGCCTGCCATGGATGATAAACTCAAATCGTTTGCCGCAGCGCTTGGCACCAGGAGAGCATTGTCAGCTACCCGAGGATCAGCGGTGAACAAGCCTTCCTGATCAGTGAGTATAACCATGCCATCTGCATTAATCAGATTTGCGACAAGCGCCGCCAGCGTATCGTTGTCACCGAAGCACAATTCTGCGGTTGCTACCGTATCATTTTCATTGACCACCGGCATCGCACCCAATTCTAGAAGTGTTTGCAGTGTGCTGCGGGCGTTCAGATAGCGGGTACGATCAGATAGATCTTCGTGACTCAGCAAGATTTGGGCAGAGCGCACCTTGTGCTCCATGAAGTAGCTTTCGTAGGCCTGAATGACCCCCATCTGCCCTACTGCAGCAGCTGCCTGCTGCATATGAATTTCGCGAGGACGCTCAGTTAGACCGAGACGGCTAACACCTTCGGCAACCGCGCCACTGGAAACTAGTACCAGCTGCATGCCAGTTTTCTTCAGGCAAACCAATTGTCTAGCCCAGTCCGCGATAGCCTCCCGTTCGAGTCCCAATCCATCATTGGTGACCAGGGAGCTTCCCACTTTGACAACCCAGCGCTTGCCCTTTGTAAATTTCTCTCGATTCATGGCCGTCGCGTTTTCCGCCTACAGATTCGATCACTCAATGCTATAGAAGTCTTCCAATTCATTTGTCCCTGTAGCCTTGTCATGACGGCGAACGCGAGATTCCTCGATACTGCGTCTGATCTCAAATGCCATCGCCTGCTCTTGCTCCCGATAAATCTCACGATAAGCTTCATCTTCCTTGAATGCAGTTCGATGTGTTTCTATTGCGTCCATGAGCTGAGCACAAAGTAAATCACATCCTTCACTATTCAGAGCTGAGATCGCTAGGATTTCTCCGCGCCAGTTCAGCCTTTTGCGAAGATCCTTGATCAGCGCTTCTCTGTCCGATGGCTTTAATAGATCAATTTTGTTGACGACCAGCCACCGCTCTTTCTTAGCGAGAGAAGGGCTGAAGCTCTGCAGCTCTTCGGCAATCGCCGCCGCGTTACTTGCCGGATTGCTGCCATCGATAGGAAGCGCATCGACGAGATGCAGGAGGAGACTGGTTCGAGACAGATGTTTCAGAAAACGGAAGCCCAAGCCCGCTCCTTTAGAAGCACCTTCAACCAAGCCGGGTATGTCCGCCATCACAAAACTTCGCTCAAGACCGAGACTTACCACTCCGAGATTAGGCACCAGAGTGGTAAACGGATAGTCCGCGACCTTTGGCCTAGCGGCAGACACTGACCGAATGAGAGTCGACTTACCGGCGTTCGGCGACCCCAGCAAACCGACATCGGCTACTAGTCGCAGTTGCAACTGCAGGCTTCGCATTTCACCAGCCGTGCCCTCGGATGTCTGCCGCGGAGCTCTGTTCGTGCTTGATTTGAAACGCGTATTGCCGAGCCCGTGAAAACCGCCCTTTGCCACCATCACCCGCTGGTCGGCTCTTTCGAGGTCTGCAATCAACTCTTCGGTATCGACATCTATTACACTGGTGCCTACTGGCACTTTGACCAGCAAATCTTCCCCGCCCCTTCCTGTGCAATTACGGCCTTGACCCGGCTGGCCTGACTGTGCCCGATATCGCGGCTGAAATCTGAAATCGACCAGCGTGTTCAGGGCCGCGTCTGCCTGCAAGAAAACACTGCCCCCATCACCACCATCACCTCCGTCAGGACCGCCCTTTTCGATATATTTCTCACGACGAAAGCTCAGACAGCCATTCCCGCCTTTCCCAGCCTCAACCTTTATTTCAGCCTCATCAACAAATTTCATTGCCCGGACCGCGGTCTACTCCTGATGACTTCAGCACAAACAAAAAAGCCCCGTCGCTTGACGGGGCTTTTCACAAACTAGTAGCGGTTTAAGCCGTCTCGACGCTAACAAATTTCCGGTTATGCGGGCCCTTTTCGGCGAATCGAACCACACCGTTAGCCTTAGCAAAGAGCGTGTGGTCCTTGCCGCATCCTACATTTTCGCCGGGATGGAACTTGGTTCCTCTCTGTCGAACTATTATATTACCCGCCTTTGCTGCCTGTCCCCCAAATAGTTTAACGCCCAGGCGTTTTGATACGGAATCTCGGCCGTTGTTGGTACTGCCCCCTGCCTTTTTATGTGCCATAGTGTGCTCCTGAGCCCGTGTCAGCCTAGATTTTGATGCCGGTAATTTTTACTTCGGTGAAGCTCTGGCGATGGCCCTGGGTTTTCTGGAAATGCTTACGCCGGTTAAATTTAACGATCTTTACCTTGCTGCCGCGACCCTGCTTGAGCACCTCGGCGGTAACCTGTCCACCTTCGACGTAAGGTGTGCCAATTTTGACCGATTCGCCTTTACCAACCATAAGAATCTTGTCGAATGTAACTTTTTCACCGGCATCTGCGCTCAATTTCTCAAGCTGAAGTATCTCGCCTTCGGTGACTCTATGCTGTTTGCCACCACTTTCAATTACCGCGTACATAGCCTTCTCCGGCACTTGTCGGGAAATGGGCTTGCCCATATCTGTAAGGGCGGGGATTTTACGGGATAGCCCTCCCCGAGGCAAGTGTCATCGTGCGCAATTTACTCGTTACGAACAGCCCCGGAAGCCCCGAAAATACACGATTTCCAACGGAATGCCTCTCTTGACAGTTATCCTCATGCTCCCTAGCATGCTGTTCGATATATTTAAGTCAACAGATTGAAGTCACTCTACCGTTGAAATCTGCAATGTCCGAACAACTCCGATCAGTCGTCGCGGCAGATTTCATTGCCGTCAACCAATTTGTCATCGACCAACTCTACTCAGAAGTGGAACTAGTCGAAAGTATCGGTCATTACATCGTTGATGCAGGAGGAAAGCGCCTGCGCCCACTATTAGTCCTTTTAACAGCGAAAGCATGCGGGATCGAGACAGAGCGACATATCCCCATGGCGGCGGTGGTCGAATTCATCCACACGGCAACCCTGCTGCATGATGATGTGGTCGATATGTCTACCCTTCGCCGCGGGCGGCCAACCGTCAATTCGGCTTGGAACAATCCGTCCAGTGTTCTCGTTGGGGATTTTATCTACTCAAGGGCTTTCCAGGTACTGGTTGAGATTGGCGATCTAAGAATCATGGAAATCATGGCCAATACCACCAACAAGATTGCTGAGGGAGAAGTCCTGCAATTGCTGGCGAAGTCTAACCCGCAGTGGAATGAAAGTGACTACATGCGCGTTATCGAAAACAAAACCGC
>DORE01000072.1:27077-27421 GCA_003514305.1 Gammaproteobacteria bacterium
GCGCGCTTCGGGATGCATGTAGGCACCGCGTTTCAGCTTATTGATGATGTCCTCGATTATCAAGGGGATGCCGAAAAAATGGGAAAAAACCTTGGGGATGACCTCGCTGAAGGAAAGTCGACCCTTCCTCTGCTATTTGCGATGACTCACTGTCAGGCCGGTGAGCGAGATCTCATCAAAACGTGCGTGACCGCAGAATCTTTTGACAATGAACAACTGCAGCAAGTGATCGATATAATAATCAAGTCAGGGGGCATCACCTACACTCAGGAAAAAGCTGAGCAGCAAGCTAAGCTGGCAAAAGCGTGCCTAGCTCTATTACCGAGTTCTCAGTACCGTGAAAC
>DORE01000174.1:0-4702 GCA_003514305.1 Gammaproteobacteria bacterium
GTTTGGCGTGAGCAGGTATCGCATAAATGGAAAGCGTGAATTAGAGTCTGCCAGTTTCGCAGAGTCTGCCCAATATATCTCCACCGCCAGGGGTGGCTATTGGCGTATGACGAATGTTAGCCAAAGCCTGTTTGCAGACAGACAGGTTATCACCAGTCGTCACCCTCAAGAAGATTGGCAGGCTAACCTGTCTCCGGACTTGCTCAGTGTGTTGCTGGTAGAGCCAGATAAACAGTCGCTTTCGGGTCTTTACCGTTTCGCCCAATTCTTTCGATCTGATGGTGTGGACAGTAGTGTATACTTTCTCGCTTTCTGGAAAAAATTGCTACAGCCTCTGTCAACCTTGTCGTTGGTCGTTCTCGCTATTTCTTTCGTGTTCGGACCGTTGCGAGAAGCCACTATGGGGTTAAGGATCTTCGTTGCTATCGGCACTGGGCTTGCGTTCACTTTGGTACAGCGCATGATCGAGCCGGTGAGCCAAATCTATGGTGTCAGTCCGCTGATGGCCGTACTCGCACCGGTGGCTTTATGCGCACTGGGTGGTGTGTTTCTCATGCGACGGGTTGCCTGAGCGCCTGTCTTGATAAGTTTCTTTTCGCTGCTGGAATTCTAATGTCTGACGATAGACCTATTTATATCTCTTATGCAGGCCCTTCGCTGTTGGAGATGCCTTTATTGAACAAGGGGTCAGCTTTTTCACAGGAAGAACGTCGTACGTTCAATTTGATTGGCCTTTTGCCTCCAGTTTTTGAAACTATTGAGGAGCAGGTTGAACGCTGCTATCAGCAATACTGTAGCTTTGATGAACCGATCAATAAGCACATCTACCTGCGGGCCGTTCAGGACAACAATGAGACGCTCTTCTATCGGCTGGTGTCTGAGCATTTGGTAGAAATGCTACCTATCATCTATACCCCTACAGTTGGCGATGCTTGTGTACATTTCTCTGACATCTATCGCAGCGCGCGCGGTATCTTTGTTTCTTATGAAGATCGTGAAGTATTTGATGAAATTTTGCGCAGCGTGACCAAGGATAAAGTTAAAGTAGTGGTCCTTACTGATGGGGAACGAGTGCTTGGATTAGGCGACCAAGGGGTTGGCGGAATGGGTATTGCTATCGGCAAGCTGTCTCTTTACACGGCCTGTGGTGGCATCTCTCCGGCTTATACGCTGCCGGTCGCCTTGGACGTGGGCACAAATAATCCGGAGGCTCTGGAAGATCCAATGTACATGGGCCGACGATTACCAAGAATTAGTGTTTCCGAATACAACGCATTTGTTGATGGTTTTATTGATGCATTGCAGTCGCGGTGGCCTGGGGTTTTGATCCAGTTTGAGGATTTTGCCCAGCCTAATGCGATGCCTCTTCTGCAGAGGCATCGCGATCGGGTGTGCTGCTTTAATGATGACATCCAAGGAACTGCTGCGATTACTTTGGGTACACTGTTGGCAGCCTGCAGGAAAAAGGGTGAGCGGCTATGTGATCAGCGGTTTGTGATAGTGGGCGCCGGGTCCGCTGGCTGCGGCATCGCCGAACTGATCATATCGGCAATGGTTGAGCAGGGTCTCGAAAACGACGCCGCCTGTCGTCAGATTTTTTTGGTGGACAAGCAAGGCTTACTGTTGGAGGGCACTGAAAACCTGATGGACTTTCAGGCGCGCCTGGTTCAAAGCCAGAGCGCAATCGCAGACTGGTCGTTGACCGAACCGGGCCCCTATCCCGGTTTATATGACGTTGTGGTTAATGCCGGAGCGTCTGTGCTAATCGGCGCCGCGGGAATTTCGGGTCTGTTTACGGAAGCCGTGATCAGAGCCATGCATCAAGCCTGCCCGACCCCGATTATATTGCCTCTTAGTAACCCCTCGAAACTGGTGGAAGCACATCCCGCACACGTTTTGGAGTGGACGGATGGTCAGGCAATCGTTGCCACTGGAAGCCCTTTTGGCCGGGTCATGTATGAGGGTCGTAGTTTCGTGATTTCTCAGTGCAATAACAGCTATATTTTCCCGGGTGTCGGCTTGGGTGTGGTTTCTTCGATGGCATCGAGGGTAACGAATACGATGCTAATGGTTGCCAGCAAAACGCTCGCTGAGCTGGCGCCGGGGGTGGGTGCCCCTGAAGATGGCATACTGCCACCGCTGACCTCATTGACGGAAATTAGCAAAGAGATCGCACTGGCCGTTGCCCGGGTTGCTCAGGATGAGGGTTGGGCGCTTCGCACCAGTGAGGAAGAGATCATAGAACACATTGAGCGCAATTTCTGGAAGCCGGAGTACCGCCGATATCGCCGCGTGGCAATGCGAGCAAGTTAGCCCTCCTCGTCGGCCGTGATCGGCAGAGCCTTCGGTCAGCGTTATGCCCGAGTTCCGCGAATTGGACCACCACATATCCCATCACACACTCGAAACTGAGTTTTTTGCTGGGCTCCAGAAGAGAAGTGCTGATCGTGGACGCTGGTATCTCATCATATTACGGCGGTCGTGGGGCGATTCTGCTCAGTGCGAACGACCAGTTCATGGCAGTTCAGCAAACCAAACTAGTAGATGTTCCCAGAGGGCATTTGCCGACGGAATATCTGCAGAGGTTGGTTGGCCGTCAACCGAATGTGCCAGCAGCACTGAGACAGCTCATGAACGCGATATCTGAGTCTAATTAAAAACCTTATTATAGTTTTCTGATTTCGACCTTCCGAAAACGCATTTCTCCGCGCGCCCACTGCAGGGCGAATGGGCCGCTGGCGAGCTTGTCATCGCGTACATCAACGGTTCTCTTATTATTTAATTCCACAACGAGGTGATCGCCATCCATAACGATTCGGTAGACATTCCAATGGTCGCCCGCTTTTGGTAGAGGTTCAGAAACTGGCGCAACATGAACTATAGCTCCTGTACCATAATCGGCTTCAGGGCGCTGATCGAAAATATTGGCCTCATAGCAGTCGCGATCCGTAATCCGCTTTGGGTTTTGGCAGCGAAGATAAATACCGCTGTTGGCGTCAGGGGATGCCCAAAATTCTACGCGGATTTCAAAATTTCCGTAGTGTTGCTCGCTGACTAGCCAGGATGCTCCGCTTCCATGGGTAGCGCGGATAGAGGCCATTTCGGCAGTCCAGTTCGCATCTCCGAGTGGAGTGAAGTTTTCCAGCCCATCAGTTCCATCTATCAGGGTGACCCACTCACCTTGGGCGGTCGCATATCCTGTGGCTAAACTGACAACGACAAACAAAGTCACGCTAGAGAGCTGACGGATTAACAAAGTAAAATCTGCTCGGTGCATGGTGACTCCTGTTTTTGTGCGAATTTTTAATTTGCCGTGACAGCTTATCGCCGCATCATTTATGAATTCAACGCCTTGATGCTTGATTTAGTTGCATTACAAGCGAAAAAAATGAGGGAGATAACTATGCCAAGAAGAAGTATAATCTACCGCAATCTCGTACAAGCAATCAAGGCAGTCTTATGCCTGTTATAAGGAGGGTTTTGCCATGATCAACATCAAGAGGCTGTTTCTAGGAAGCGCGGTACTTGGGTTTTTACTTAGCCACTCAATCTCAGGCATGGCTCAGGGTGAGGTGCGTCCAGAATTGACAGGAACCTGGACCAATGCATCCCGAACGAGTCTCTCTCGGCCAAGGGGTGTGGAAGACCTGGTGGCCAGCGCTGAGCAGGCTGCCCAGCTGGTGTCTGGTATGGGGCTGGCAGGTATTTCGGCGGAAAATATTGAAAATGGGCCTGCAGTTGACCCCGAGACAGGCGCTCCGCCTGCGGGAGCGCAAGATTTTGGTCTGCGTGGCTACAATTTGTTTTGGACCGATCCGGGCTCTACCCTGGCCTTTGTTAAGGGGGAATTCAGAACCTCTTACATTATCGATCCTCCTAGTGGCCGGATTCCGAGAGTCGAGCAACCTGAGCCGGATTGGGATGCGCGTAACT
The DNA here is from genome assembly GCA_003514305.1 of Gammaproteobacteria bacterium. Lineage (GTDB taxonomy): Bacteria > Pseudomonadota > Gammaproteobacteria > Pseudomonadales > Pseudohongiellaceae > UBA9145. The sequence continues at coordinate 3,934 of DORE01000174.1, forward strand.
ACGGCGCCCGATACCTGACCGGCGTAGGAGTTGATGACGGCCCAGAGGCATTTCCACTTGCTGAGCGTTGTCTGCTGGGGTTTGGTAATACAGCGGGTCCAGGGATGATGGGCACCCTTTATAACAGCACTTATGAGATAGTGCAGTCAGATGACTATGTATTGATTGCCGTAGAAATGGCTCATGATGCCCGTATTATTCCGGTTTATGCTTCAGCTGAAGAGGCTCGCGCAAATCGGCGTCCTGCAGTGCTCAAGCAGTGGCTCGGTGACTCAGTCGGCTGGTATGAGGATGGTTTACTTCTGGTGGAGACCGTTAATATCAATCAGAAGCAAATGGCTGAGAGCTCGGTGCCTATCACCGCGCAAGGTCGAATCATAGAGAGCTTTGAGCGCTACTCGGACACCGAGATCGTGTATCAGTTCACCGTCGAAGACGATAACCTCTATCTACAACCTTGGACAGCTGAGTTGAGTTTTCATGAGATGGAAGATGAGATGTATGAATATGCCTGTCATGAAGGCAATCACGCGATGCCCGGCATGCTCGCTGGTGCTCGACGCTTGGAGTTAGAAGAAGAAATTGGTTCTGACGACTAGCGGCCGAAAATAGAAACTTGTGTCGGAGCCCAATTGGCGCGTGTCAGTTGGGCTCTTTTCGTTATAGATGTGTCCGCCGTTCTGGACATTGTTATTTACTGAGCTTGCTAATCCGAGCGAACTTTCGGGAGATTCTAATGATGCGATACATCTCGCTGACTTTTGCCGCA
>DORE01000174.1:5086-12189 GCA_003514305.1 Gammaproteobacteria bacterium
GATGTCTTTGAACTTGAAGTGGCCACGGATCCGCAGATTTCGCCTGACGGGAGCAAGGTTGCTTATGTGAGAACTGCAAATGACATTATGACCGATCGTGCTCGCGCCAATATATGGCTCGTCAGTGCTGACGGAACGGACCATCGTCCTCTTTTATCAGGCACTGAATCGTATTCCAGCCCACGCTGGTCCCATGACGGCACGCGTCTGGCTTATGTGTCTAGCTCAGAGGGCAGGGGCCCGCAACTTTATGTTCGCTGGATGGACACCGGACAGACCGCGCTGTTGACTAATCTACAGAGTGCGCCGAGAGGGATTTACTGGTCTCGAGACGACTCCCATATTGCATTTTCAGCACTGGTTGCGACGGCAGAAAACGAGCTTGCAACTGCGCCAGTTAAACCAGATGGAGCCGATTGGGCGCCGGGTGTCAAAGTCATCAGTGAATTAAATTATCGTGCTGATGGACGCGGTTACCTCGAGGCTGGCTATTTTCAGATTTTCATTTTGCCGGCCGAAGGTGGCACGCCACGGCAAATTACTCAAGGTGAGTTTAATCATGGGGGTAAATTGGATTGGACGCCTGAAGGCAATGAAATCATTTTTTCAGCCAATCGTCATGAAGACTGGCGGGAGCGTGGGCGCAACAGTGATTTGTGGATGATGAATGTTGCCACAGGGATAATGCAGCAGCTTACTATAAGGAATGGGCCAGATTATGCTCCTAGCCTCTCGCCAGATGGCAGTCGCATAGCCTATCTGGGCTATGACGACCGTTTGATGGGCTACCACAATTCGCAAGTCAATGTTCTAGATCTGAAGAGCGGGAATATTTCGCAGCTTACTAGAGGCTTCGACAGATCGATTGATTCGGTCGAATGGGCAGGCAGTTCCAGTCAACTGCTGATCTCGTTTGATGATTACGGGATGCGCAAACTCGCCTCACTGGACATGGAAGGGAATATGCTAACGCTTGTATCTAACGTCGGTAGTGCCGATATATCGCGCCCCTATACTAGTGGAAATTTTACCGTAGCGACTGACGGAGCTTATGCCTACACGGCGGGAGGAGCGGCTCGTCCGGCGGACGTAGCAGCTGGGCATGGTGACAAGGCTATGCGGCTTACCGACCTTAATGCCGACCTTCTTGATCATAAGATCCTTGGTGAGGTAAGAGAAATTAACTGGCGCTCGTCAGTGGGTGATCATGATATTTCCGGTTGGCTGGTAACTCCGCCGGGGTTTGATGAATCGAAGGATTATCCGCTGCTCTTGGAAATTCATGGAGGACCTTTTACTGCCTATGGGCCTCATTTCTCTACTGAAGTCCAGCTCTATGCAGCAGCGGGCTATGTTGTGCTTTATACCAATCCTAGAGGCTCCACCAGCTATGGTTACGAATTTGCCAATGAGATTCATCACAATTACCCCAGTGAGGACTATGACGATCTGATGTCGGGGATCGACGCGGTAATCGAAATGGGTTTCATTGATGAAGAGCAGCTTTTCGTTACCGGTGGATCGGGTGGTGGTGTACTCACTGCATGGATTGTTGGTAATACGGAACGCTTTGCTGCGGCGGCGGTTGCTAAACCCGTTATTAATTGGATAAGCCACGCTTTATACAGTGATATTCCAGAGGGCGTGACCCGTTACTGGTTCGAACAGCTGCCTTGGGAAGATTTTGGCGCCTATTGGGCTCGTTCACCATTATCGCTTGTTGGGAATGTCACGACACCCACTCTTTTACTCACCGGAGAAGCAGACTACCGCACGCCGATTGCTGAGTCCGAGCAGTATTTTCAGGCGCTTAAATTGCAGGAGGTTGATACCGCGATGGTGCGGATACCTGAGGCGTCGCATGGGATTGCGAGCAGACCTTCTCACCAGATTGCCAAGGTAGACAATATTCTTGCATGGTTTGCGCGTTATCGAGATGCTAACTAGGAGTGGGCCGGATCTCTGTCCTTGCTAGCTATGATTTTTAAACCCGGAGCGGCATCGCGGTGCGGTTTTCTGATTCCTGTGTTTTTTAAACTGCTGCCGGTAGGCGACGGTCGCCCCCATTTTCGTTTAAGAATGGGCCCTGCGCCAATCGAATGATGGGAATCAGCCTATGCCCCAGTTCAGTTTGTGGCTCCAACTCGCCATTGGAAGTAAGGTGTTTTATGTCAAGATTTTCCTTACGCAGTAGGTGTCAGCCCGCCAGATGGCTTCGATGGCAGAATGCGGCATCTTCTCCTGCTCACACCAGCTCGATCTTCAGGCCTTCACTCAGGCCATTGCGTAATCGCGCTATACTGGCGAGGAATTCATACACTCTTGCCTAAGCCGGTCAATTTGCACCTGACCTGTCACATCATAGCGCCTGAGATCACGTGAGCGGAGTCCTAGTTCCTTACCTTGAGAATACATTGAAGCTTGTTTTCTTTCAGGGTCCTCTGTAGACGTAAGGGGCGTCGTCATGACAAGCGCTACTGCGATGGTAAAGACCGAATGTCGCCGACGACTGCAATGTTGTAGCGTTCGAGTTGCTTCAGGAATTTTCCCCGTGTCTTGGCAGCATAACCAATACGGAATAGGGCCATTGACACCTTGCAAATCCGCTTAGCTTGATTGAGCGATGAAAGCAACTTTATATCAGCAAGTAAGCTTTATCAGAAAATGCTAATGTACTGATATGTATGATAAAAATATTGTCTAACGCTATATATAATGCTATACAGCGACTTGAGTCAGTTTCCTCGGAGTAAGCATGCCCCTCAGCGCAGCCGACTGGTCCGCGATCAGCCTCAGCCTGCAACTAGCCACCGCGACTACGGGTATTTTGCTGCTCCTTGGCACGCCTCTGGCTTGGTGGCTTGCGCGGACTGGTTCTTGGCTGAAAGGGCCGGTTGCGGCAATCGTTGCCTTACCCCTGGTTTTGCCTCCAACGGTTATTGGGTTCTACTTGCTTATAGCCATGAGCCCGAGCGGACCGGTTGGTCATTTGACTGAAGCGCTGGGTTTGGGAACGCTGCCCTTCACATTTAGGGGATTGGTGGTGGGTTCGGTATGCTACTCCATGCCTTTCGTCGTGCAGCCGCTACAGAATGCGTTTACTGTTATCGGACAGCGTCCGTTGGAGATGGCTGCCACCCTTCGGGCGAACACCTGGGACCAGTTTCTCCACGTCGTCTTGCCCATGGCGGCTCCCGGGTTCGTATCTGCCAGTGTTTTGGGTTTCGCTCATACGCTCGGCGAATTTGGCGTGGTGCTGATGATTGGGGGCAACATCCCCAGTCAAACCCGCGTGGTTTCAGTACAGATTTATGATCACGTCGAAGCGCTGGATTACGCTGAAGCCCATTGGCTGGCAGGTAGTATGATTTTGTTCTCGTTCCTCATTTTGCTTTTGCTCTATCTGACTTCTGGAAAGTCAGCCGCAGATAGTTTGCAACTTCGCAGTTGAGTTATGCTTTTACAATGAATTCACCTTACGACCAGAAGCAGTTAATCGAGGCCAATTTCAGCGTGAAGCTGTCGGCACCCTTCGATTCGAAGGAAGTACCAACCTTTGAACTTGTAATTGACGAACGGCTGGCTGTCCACGGGATCACCGCTATCTTCGGTCCATCTGGTTGCGGCAAGACCACTTTGTTACGTGCTATTGCAGGGCTTCAGCCAATTCACAGCGGAGTTTTGAAAGTTAAAGGAGTCGTCTGGCATGATCAGGTAAGGTCTTTGCCTACGCATCAACGTCCAATCGGATTCGTATTTCAGGAGGCTAGTCTGTTTGAGCATTTAACCGTGGCTGGTAATCTTGAGTTTGCGAGTAAGCGTGCGCTTGAAAGTTTCCGACCTAAACAAGTTCAAGAGATCACAGAGTTTCTGGAAATTGATCAATTACTTTCGAAGAAACCTGCCCGGCTTTCCGGAGGAGAACGCCAGCGCGTTGCCATAGCTCGGGCGTTATTGGTCAGACCGCAACTGCTATTGATGGACGAACCTTTAGCTGCTTTGGATCAGACGCGCAAACGGGAAATTCTTCCATTTCTGAAACGGCTCAGGTCGGAGTCTGATGTTCCTATTATTTATGTCACTCATGCGCTCGATGAGGTCACCCATTTGGCAGATGATTTGCTGATCATGGAAAAGGGCCGCGTTGAGGCCAGAGGTTCTGTTGATGAAGTTCTGACTCGGCTTGATGTTCCGAGGATGCTTGGTGAGGAGGCAGGAGCGATTGTTGAAGGGAAAGTCACTAAGCGTGATACTCAGTGGCATCTGCTGAGAGTAGATTTTAGTGGCGGCCATTTATGGTTAAGGGACAGCGGTGAAGCACTTGGCCAGTCCGCTCGTATCAGAATTCTGGCAAGAGATGTGAGTTTGTCTATTGCCGACGAGCAAGCGAGTAGCATTTTGAACAGACTGCCGGCAACAGTGATCGCCATGGCGGATGATATTGATCAAGCTATGCTTCTGGTGCGACTTGCCGTGGGAAACACCGTGTTATTGGCTCGAATATCGAGAAGGTCAGCTTCACAGCTCGAGCTTAACCAGAATCAACCGCTTTGGATTCAGATAAAATCCGTGGCCATTCTGCATTGACCAAAGTTTTGATTGAGGCTTACACCCTGAATAAGTATAACTATTGCGGTCATGGTTTTGCTATCACCCAGAGCCAGAGTAACTTCAGCATTTATTTCGCTTCGCATGATCTGGCTGACCACTCCGGTAAGCAGATTTTGGGCGCTTTCCCTGATCGAAAGACCCTTATTGAGTAACAGCCAGGAAGAATTAATCAGCACAAGAGATTTGCTATCGGTTTCAAGCTCTATGCGCTCGGCGCTGTCATTGGTGATTATGGCGATGGAGCCGAAGGCATCCCTTGGAGCCAGTTCAATCTTCCTATTCACCGAGCCCTGGAATGCGTGAGACGCGGCCGTGATACTGGTTCTTCTCGATAGATCCCAGCTGCCCTTAACGGAGTTACTGCGCAATATTCACACATGGCGCACTGTCTTGCTGAGCCGTTCTATGAGCCCTCAGTGTTTCTCCTCTAAGGCATCAAAGCTTGAAAGCATCTGATTCCAAAATTCAGTTAATTTTTTGTCTCCTCCCTTGCCTTCTTCTGCGGGGCGAATCACCAGTGGTCTTGTAGACGAGTGTTCATAGCGCCAGCACGATCCCAGGCAGGCTTACAGCTTTTACCAATGCGGCGAGCGGCACGACGTATTGTTATAACGCCAACTGTAGCGCCTAGAAACGAATGATGAGTTTGAGAATACGATTTCTGTTTACCCTGTTGAAGAAACAGATCAGTTTTCAGGTTTGATCGCGCAGGACAGGAACGGCCCATGGTTTCAAAGTTGTTAATAAGCGCTTCACGGTCAGCGCAAGCCGAACCATGGTCTGAGTTTAGTGCCAACGCTGCTGCCGGCAAAAGCGGCTGCAAACCATAGCCATCCGTGTAGGCTAGTAGAGGAGATACCACCAAAGTAGGCGCCGATATTGCAGCCATAGGCAATCCGGGCACCGAAGCCAAGGAGTAATCCCCCCAAAACAGCGGCTAGCAGGGCCCGTGCTGGAATGCGAAAAGACGGCGAGAATTCATTTGAAAGGCTGGCGGCCAAGAGAGCTCCGAGCACAATGCCGAAATTCATCACAGAGGACACGTCGTGAAACACGCTGGTATTTAACGTTGCATTGAGGGCGGGGCGAGTCCAATAAGCCCAGTGTGATACATCTATACCAATAGTGTTGAGCATTTTTGCTCCCCATAGGGCAAAGCTGGCAGTTACTCCCCATGGCCGTCCCGCAAGCATCAGTGTCGCTACGTTTACGAAGGCCAGTGCGAGTGCTCCAGCTAACAGTGGCCAGGGGCCTCGCAGTAAAGAGGGAGAGGTGACATTTGTTGTGGCAACTACATCACCGTGTTTGCGCTTCTCATTGGTCGCTGCAGTTAGGTAAACTGCGATAAGTAGAATCAGGCTCGTCAGAATTCCACCAGGAACACCGAGCTGATCGGACAGTGCTATCGGATTAAAGCCAGGTAAGCCCTGCCAGTTTTGCCAATAATAGGTGCCGATTACCGAACCTGCGATAAACCCTGCCAGAGTGACCAGCATGCGCAAATTTCCCGCGCCGGCAGTGAAGAGCGTGCCAGAGGCACAGCCCCCTCCCAACTGCATACCGATGCCGAAGATAAAGGCGCCACATAAAACGGCAAGATTTACCGGTGCGATACTGCCGCGGATAGGAATACCAAATAAGTCGCCTTGCGCAATCAACGGGGTAAAGATTATGACCGTGGTGCCCAGCATGATCATCTGCGCCCGCAGACCAGCACTGCGACCAGTGAGTGCAACCTCTCGCCATGCAGCTGTGAAGCCAAACGCTGCGCGGTAGAGAATGACGCCGGCCACCAATCCGACAAGAAACAGGCTTGCCTGTCGCCAGCCTAAATAACTGAACAAATATGTACACAGCAACAGCGTCGCGCTGGTGCTTAAAATCAGGCCGGTGCGGTTTCGTTGATGATCATAGTCGCGCGAAGGTGCTGTACTGAATAACATTTTTGCTCCAGTCTTGTTGCTGGTTTCTTTTGATTCTGGCTTTAGCACAGGAGTTAGTAAACAGTTGGCCTAAAATAACGTCTTAATGTACTGTTTCGTTTCTAAACACCAGGATAGACTATATACCAATCTTAACTCGTTCGCGTTTCTGATGAAGATTGTTTGTTTATTATTACATTGCTGCTTTGTACAAGCTGCCTTAGCTACAGAACCATTAGCCATTGATCTGGGAGATGTGCCGTGGGGTGCACCCGGAGGCGGCTTCGGCTTTCCGGTAGGAGTGCGAACCGCGCGTCAGAGTGCGGACGCTGACACCGGCGGGATCACTTACTATGCTATGTTTCCAGCCGGCTCACACTTTGACCTGCATTGGCACACTCATGATGAGTATGTTGTTGTGGTGGCAGGTGAACTTTTTGTTCAATTGGGAGAGCAAACTCACACGCTTTCCGTAGGAAGCTACGTGGTCATACCCGGAGAACTGCCACATTCTTGGACAGTGCCGGCTGGAGAGACAGATGCTGTAATCCTGGTGCGCCGAGCAGGTCC
>DORE01000073.1:0-1267 GCA_003514305.1 Gammaproteobacteria bacterium
GAGAATTCTTGATCCACACTTGATACAGCGGTTCCTACACCCGTCGCAGTAGAGGCTTTGGTCCCGGGCATCGAAGCATAAACGTCTTCAAATTTGGCGGACGATCTCTTAAATCCGGTGGTTTGCGTGTTAGCGAGGTTATTTGAGATTACGGCCATATCTTTCGTGGCTGCTGCCAGACCGGTTAGTGATGTATAAAGTGACATTTCGTGTGCTCCGAAGGATTAGATGTTGAATTTTTCAAGACTGTTAAGCGAGAATGTACGACCATCTGAAACTTCTACTAAAACCTCATTTTTGGCCTCATTCCATTTAACCGAGCTTATTTTTTGTGAAGTGCTGACAGGAATATTCATCTGCTTTCCATTTTCAGTGGCTGTCAATACCAGGGAATATTTGCCTGATGGCTGCTGCTCTCCACTCGAATTCTCACCGTTCCACATTAAACTTAGGTCACCTGGCAGCACGTTTTCTAATTGCCGCTCGTAAACGATTTTTCCATCAGCATTGCTAACGGTAAAATTCAATGATTCAAAATCTCCGGAAATCGCAGCGTTTCCCGAGATGTATGAACCTTCGATTAATTCTGAATATGGTCCTGGTACATTAATGTTTGTACCCAGCAGGTTTGCGCCAAGCAGGAATCTATCTGATCTCATACCCTCGGCCATCGTCTGCATTGAATTGTCCACACTCTGCATTGATTCTAGCGAAGAAAACTGGGCGAGCTGCGAGACGAAGGATTCATTGTCCATTGGATCTAACGGATCCTGATTCTGCAGTTGAGCAGTAAACAGCGTAAGGAAAGCATCTCTACCCAAGCCTCCATCATCTTGCTTCGCTGCTAACTTTGACTCGGCATATTGCTCCGAAGTGAGCACCGACGAGCTAGGTAGAATTCTTGTATCTATTCCCATTTGAAAACTCCTTTTTAAACCTTCAGCAATTCGAGGGTTCTTGACAGAAGGTCTTGTGCTGAGCTGACTACGGATACATTGTTTTGATATGCCCGAGTTGCATCCAGCATCTCCACCATTTCTTCGATCTCATTTACATTTGTGCCAAAAACATAGCCATCTTCATTAGCGAGTACGTTTCCCGGCTCATGTATTTGAGGAACCGGAGACAAATCATCTACAACATCCGTGACATACACTCCCCGCCTTGCCCCGATACTAGACGTCTCGGGTTCGTTGGGGTCAATCATCAGGCTCGAGAAGACAACGCGCTTGGCCTTATAGGCGTCTTCAGCGTTGCCAGCCACGAC
>DORE01000073.1:1363-1536 GCA_003514305.1 Gammaproteobacteria bacterium
TTCGATCTCATTTACATTTGTGCCGAAAACATAGCCATCTTCATTAGCCAGCACATTTCCCGGCTCATGTATTTGCGGAACCGGAGACTCATCATCTACCACATCTGTGACATACACTCCGCGCCTAGCTCCGACACTAGATGTCTCGGGTTCGTTGGGATCAATCATCAGAG
>DORE01000073.1:1566-4211 GCA_003514305.1 Gammaproteobacteria bacterium
GTCTTCAGCGTTGCCAGCCACGACTGGCGCATTTGCTAAGTTACTTGCAATGGTATTCATCCTTGCAAGCTGAGCGTTCAAGCCAGAGCCGGCTATTTTAAGAAGGGCATCAGCTGACATTGCTATTCGCCTCTAAGCGCTTTTCTGATTCCAGAAATACGATTCTCGAGGAAGCCCATGGCAGCTTCATAATCTGCGACGGCCTTACCAAACTTAGCTTGCTCGACTCCAATTTCCACTGTATTCCCGTCGATACTCTTCGTAAGCGGTTGATGAAATGTGATTGATTTCTCAAAAGTGAGATCAGCATTTCCTACATCGATGTGGCTTGGATGAGTTGTAGTGGATCGTTCCGAATAACGGTCTTGAGCATTATCTATGAACGTACCAAAATCTAAGTCGCGAGCTTTAAATCCTGGCGTACTCGTGTTTGCAATGTTTTCTGAGATTAATTCCAAGCGTTTGTTTTTTGCCTGCAGTGTTGAGGAATCAAGCGCAAAGTAGTTATCTAATATGCCGTTCATGCTTTAAAGCTTCCTGTAAAACCATGTTTGCTTAAAGTTTAGGCGTCCACGTCCGATAGGATGTTTGGCCGATATTTCTCATAAAGCAAAGCAGAAATAGTGCCAACTCACCGCAACACTATTGAAAAAATTTATTAAAGTGTTAAAAAACAGATAGATACAGTCGCGCAACTACCAAAAGTAAGCACGACACAAAAAAGCTAGTTATCAGTGACCACGAACACCGTATCCTCAAGGCGGCAAGAAAGTGGCAAACTCCTGCCACTAATATGATCTAATTCACGGGGCACAGGTTACGGTGTAAGATATTGGAAATTTACTAAATCCCCTTTCGTAATTTCATTTGCTCTATCTATTTGTAAGCATGGGAGAGTATTTGGTTTGGCACAGCAGCGATGGAGAAAGACTTGCGATCAAATTTTGTCGGCGCGCTAATCCTCAGCCTTGCAACTTCGTCCATAGCTTTTGCTCAGACCAGTACAACAAACCAATCGACGAAAGAGCTCCTGATATCCGCGGTGCAGAACTGGGTGGGTAAGGAAGTCAATATGCGTCCATCACAAATTAACGTGATGGCCAACGACCCGAGGCTAATCATCAAGCCATGTGGATCTGAATATTTCTTTCAATTTCCCTCTTCGAATCGGAATATTGTCTCAGCTTCCTGTGACTCGCCCTCATGGCGCTTGGATTTGAGAATAGAAGTCGCCGAAAATCCAATAGGTTTGGTTTTTTCTAATGATTTCTCTGCGGGGAGGTTGATTAGAGAAGGCGACGTTGAAGAAAGTTTCGTACAACGGGATACACTAACTGACATTAAAGAGTCTGAAGTCATTGGAAGGAGTTTGAAAGTATCGGTTCGGGCCGGGCAGCGTGTACGTGATTCGCTCTTGGCAGAGACGATGATTCAATACAAGGCGTCAGTCCGCATTAGCGAGGGAACTGTGATCAATGATGATATGTACTTTGCGGAGGAAACACCCTCTACAAGCTCTCTGATTAATAGAGAGTTTTCTGAAGCTATCATTGATGGCGCAAAAGCGTCCAAAACAATCGCCCAAGGGGATATTTTGAATACTTCAAACATTCTTCCCTCGCACAACGCTGTTTTCGCGAAATCACTGATCGCAAGAGGTAATGTACTATCTGACGAGTTTGTGCAAGAGCAGATTTTTTATGGAGAGCTACCTTCAGATGTTGTTTCATCCTTGGACGATCTCGGACGAGCAACAGCGCTACGGCAGTTACACCCAGGACAACCGATTCGTTATTCTGACGTAAGGCCCCTCGCTGCAGTTAGGAAAGGAGAAATGGTTACCCTCACCGTAAAACGAGGCGCAGTTACTGTTTCGATTGACATGGAAGCTACTGCGCAAGGATTTATAGGAGACAAAGTCAAACTCCGTAATACGGAGTCTGGAATGTTAGTGGATGCTATCATCACAGGGCCTGGAAGAGCTGAAAGAGACTGAAGGCTTCAACTTGTCAAAAAAAGTAGTTTAAATTTTAAAGTAAGCGTCAGAAGAGTCGAATGGATTGATATGGGTGAACTAGGCTCTGTCTATAACACCCACGAACGTAACACGATGGATGGATAATATGTCAAGTCCGATTTCAAATAACAATCCTCTGCCAAGGGTTTCTCAGAACGAGCCTTCTGCAAAGAAGGCACCTGAATCTTCTGACAACAAAGCGGTAAATTCGGCGCCTGTTGCAATGAAAGGTAGCGACGTCCTGCTTGATCCCAATGTGGCAGAAGCCTTGAAAGGGTCTGATTTCGATCAAGCAGCTGTGGAGTCCATTAAGGCGGCTATTCAGAACGGCGAATATCCGTTGGACGACAAGAAAATTGCTGAAAGTTTCATTCCTCTAGAGAGACTGCTGTAGGCGCTTTTGCTGTAAATCAGTAAATGCTTGCCAACGATTAATTACGCTGAGAGCACTCGTAGAGCTCTCGGCCTTCGCGCATCTGCTATAAATGACAATGAATAAAGGTAGCGAGGCCGCACTTCATTTTAAAGGTTATGAAAGAGGGATTTTATGGACGATAAAGACGTTGAAAGAGCTAAGTCCAACATCGCTGAACTTCGACAATTACTCGAGAAGGAGTTTGAGGCGTTA
>DORE01000076.1 GCA_003514305.1 Gammaproteobacteria bacterium
AGGCTTTCGATCAAATTACCGAGCTCTCGAGAACATTTGACGTCATACACAATGTTCGCCCCCGGATAACGGTCAGCAAGGCTTTCTACTAGCAGCATTAGCAGCCGGTCTGCCGGTATGATATTGCCTTTATCTGTCACCAGGCCTAAGCGATCGCCATCACCATCGAAAGCAAGTCCCAAATCGGCGCCTTCGTCGATAACGGCTGTTTGCAGTGCTGCTAAATTTTCTGATCGCGTTGGATCAGGGTCATGGTTGGGAAACCTACCGTCAACCTCACAAAACAGCTCTATCACGTCGCAACCCAGTTCCCTGAAAAGATGAGGGGCAACGCCTGCAGTTACGGCATTGCCGCAGTCAATTACTATCTTCAGCGGGCGAAGCAAGCACACTCGATTGCAAACCTCACATATGTAGTTAGGCAGGATCTCTAAATCTTCATATTCCCCATGACCATGTCGTAACATCTGGTTTTTAATTCTCGTGCGAATTACATCGATTTGATGATCTGCCAATGGCATTCGTCGAAAAACCACTTTGATGCCGTTGTAATGCGCAGAATCGTGACTCGCGGTCAGCATGACACCAGAATCAAATTGTGTGGTGTGCGTGCCAAACTGCAGCAGTGGTGTAGGCACCATCCCCAAATTCACGACGTTGACGCCCGAACACCTCAAGCCTGTGATCAGGGCCCTGCATAGATCCGGGCTGGATAGTCGGCCATCACGAGCAACCAGCAAACTGCCTATGCCTGCGTCAATTGCTTCGCTGCCGATGCTATGTCCTATAAGTCTAATATTGTCCGTGTGTAGCTCGTCCTCAACTATGCCTCGAATGTCATTAGCTCGAAAAATGGCCTTAGGCGGAAGGTATGATGATGATAGTATTTCGTCAGTCACTTGGCATGCAGTATCAATGCAAGCTTTACCGGGGGATCGGGCGGCTAAGCTTCGGTTGGAATTGTCTTTTTCTCAAAGTGTTCTGCAATCAGGTCAAGCATCAGCCGTGCGATGCTCCGCTTGCTGCCCGGGCCAAGTGTTTGCTGGCTCTGACGAGAAAGCGCGATTACTGAGGCGTCATTGCTATTGAAGGTTTCGGCGGCCAGATTGGCAAACACTAAATCCAGGCCTTTGCTTTGCAGCTTTTCCTTGGCATTCGCTTCGATATTTTCGGTTTCTGCTGCGAACCCTATGACGACCGGGGCAGAAGAAAGAGTCGCTACTCTGCTTATGATATCTGGGTTCTTCACCAGCGGTAGAGTCATAGTGTTCTTGGTTTTTTTGATTTTTTGCTCTTCTGGTGCCACCGGCCGGTAATCGGCGACTGCCGCAACACCGATGAAGATGTCTGTGCCTGCAACATGATCCATAACCGCGTCTAGCATCTGCTCCGCGCTTTTGACGTCGATACGGCTCACTCGATCAGGCGTGGTCAGGTGAACCGGCCCGCTGACTAACGTAACCTGTGCCCCCGCTTCAGCTGCTTCTGCGGCGAGAGCAAATGCCATTTTTCCTGAGCTGTAGTTGCTAATGAAGCGAACAGGGTCTATTGCTTCTTGAGTCGGTCCTCCGGTGATTAGTATTTTTAAACCGGTTAGGCGAGTAGTGTTGAACACTCCGATACAGCGGTCCGCGATTTCTTGAGGTTCGATCATTCTGCCGGGGCCGACATCACCACAGGCTTGTTTGCCGGAAGCTGGACCCCAGACGTTTATGCTTCGATTTTGCAGAGCTTCAAGATTGTTCTGCGTAATGTCGTCTGCCCACATTGCCTGATTCATCGCTGGCGCAATCGCTATCGGAGCGGTGCTAGCAAGGACTACTGTCGTCAACAGATCATCAGCCTGGCCGTGGGTCATTCGGGCAATGAAATCTGCTGTTGCTGGCGCAACTACGATAAGATCAGCCCAGCGCGCTAATTCGATGTGGCCCATTCCTGCCTCGGCGTCGGCATCTAATAAATCAAGATGCACCCGTTGGCCGGACAAAGCCTGCATCGTCAATGGTGTAATGAACTCAATGGCAGAAGGCGTCATGGCTACGCGGACTTCGGCTCCCGCTTTGACGAGCATACGTGTGAGTTCGGCGCTCTTGTATGCGGCGATGCCGCCGGTTACGCCGAGCAGGATTCGCTTATTAGTGAGGCTTCGCATGATAGCTGCCGAATCTTGTGGACTGTCATAGATAAAGGCAAAGGATCGATAGCCTAGCAGGTCAAAAACCTGCGCGCAATTTCGGCGAAAAAGGCTTGCTTCACGAATTATCTCGCTATGCTTATTGAAAAGACCCACCTTTGGTTCGACAGAGTATTGAATTGATAGTTGACGAAAAACTATGGCGTTCCGGGTGAGCGCTTAAGCAACAGTCTTCTGGTGGCTTCGGTCTCTGAGTTGAAGGCTACACATTTGCCTGCGATCTTACAGAGTTCAAGGACGTCGATATGCGTCGCGGGTGAAGTTGTTATAGAAGCTTTGTAATAGTGAGAAGGGTCCGCATTTTTCTTGCCGATGGGGGCTACCGAGGCTTTGGGTCTTCTAGGGGAGACAAGGCTGGAAACTGCCAGGGGGCTTGTACTTTGGAAGTTCGTGGCGAAGCTGCATAGAACAATGCTGCCCGGCTTCGTTGGGGTAAAACGGTATCTTCAGGCCCATTATGGACGCGATGTTCTTGAATCTTTCTTTATCGCTTGCCCGAGCATAAGCACTATATTGTCAATGCTGAGGAGCTTTCTCCCACTTTATCCGATGGCGTATCCGTATATCTTGGGATGGAGCCCAAACGATGGTGATATTCCAGTGGAGTTGCGGTAGTTTTCGCGCTCAGTCTTCCTTCTGGCGTCGCTGAACTTATCAAGCCAGACGCCTATGTGAAGAATTGTCAGCACTTCGCACGGAACAATCCAAACACCGGATAACGAATTACCTCCTGTTCTTTTGTCAGGATGTTGAGTCGTGCGCGGATCGCCGGTTGATCAACCGAATAGCTGCGGCTGTGCTGTTTTAGGTGGCAGCGGTCGTTTCAGTATGCCTTGATCTTGGGGGGGTGTTTTGATATAAAACGCGCTCTTTTTAGCCGGCCTAAAACCGTTGAGGTTAGCACGGCCTAAATATCTACAATAGACCACGCTCTAGCGCGACGAGGCAAAACGATGTCCAGGGTATGTATGGTAACCGGCAAGAAGCCCGTTACAGGTAATAATGTTTCACATGCGAATAATAAAACCCGACGTCGGTTTTCTCCAAACTTGCATACCCACCGCTTTTGGGTTGAATCAGAAAACCGCTTCGTTAAGCTACGCGTTTCAAACAAAGGTATGCGCACCATCGACAAGTTGGGAATTGATACAGTTTTAGCGGACATTCGTAGTAAGGGCGTCCAGATCTAGTCTGCGTCTAGCGAAATCGGAGGGTATCTCATGAGAGACAAGATCAAGTTGGTGTCGAGCGCAGGGACTGGACATTACTACACGACGGATAAGAATAAGCGGACAATGCCTGACAAAATGGAGATCAAGAAATTTGACCCAGTTGTTCGCAAGCATGTTGTTTACAAAGAGGCCAAAATCAAATAGGCCCTAGAGACAGAAGACTCGACTTCATTTCGGCTTTCCTGTATTTGTCTCTTTTAGCATTAACGCTACCCGAAAACGACTAAGCTATTTGCCTTTACTAAGGCGTCTGCTTAATCGTTCTGCAACAGCCAAAAGCTTGGGATCTTCCACAAACTCCATTTTTAACTTTCCAACGGTGGTGGACACTGTCCCATAACGCTGAAGCTTAAAGAGTTTCGCAATTGACTGTAGGGTCACCGCGGAAAGCTCTTGGCACAAGTACATGGCTACCCAACGCGGAATGTTTTTTGAGCCGGGACCACGCGCCGCTTTGTAGATGCTGGTCTCGGATACTTTAAATTGCTTCGCTACCGCCGTAATTATCCGCTTGCAGGAGGGCCTCCACTTTGCATTTGCACCGCGGGATACGCCACGCGCTGAACTCGCAGACCTCTTTCGTTTCGCTGCGGCCTTAAACTTCGCATCTCCCATCACGGAAGATAGGTTCTTCTTGCCATAAAAACCGGCCATCTCTTCATCAACTTCTTTCGAAACGAACCTCTTGTAGGCCATTGCCCGTTTCGCAGCCGCCACTTTCATCTGTTTCAAGATCTCGTCTCGATTAAACCATGCTGGCGGCTTGGCTTTGCGCGTGAAGTAGCCGTAACTGCTGTAGTCATAGCCAGCGCGATCCTTTGGTTTTAATTTGCAGTGTATGTAGCGCGACAGCGGTAATAGATATTTATCCGCTTGTACCAGAACCGCTTTATACCTGCCGCGAAATAGCGACCCCTCAACGCCTTTCATACGTTGATAACTCTGCGTATACAGTCCGTCAACCTGCCGCATGACGCGACTAAGATTACCTTCAGGAGTTTTAATCAATAGATGGTACTGATCACGCAGTAAGCAGAATGAATGGACTTCAACGTTCAGACGTGCGCAAGTTTCCGCCAACCCCTCTAGAAATGCTTCATAGTACTTGGCGGAAGGGAAGACGCGTTGACCGTCTAATCCATAATTAGATACGTGATATACAGCATCCGGATATTCGATTCGGAGTGGTCTGGCCATGATTGCTCTCGATATAACAAAGAAGTATAGAATTAGAGGTGGCCCTTAAGGTCGCAGCTGTAGTGATAACTAAATAAGCCGCAATCGTCAACCAGTAACGCGGTAAGCCGTGTTTATTTTTGTAAATTGGCATGCAAGACAATGAGCTCGTTTGTGCCACTGTCACGAAATCGGAGATGGCCGCTATCAAGCGAAGCTTGTCCAAACTTGGATGCAATTAATTTCAAGGCTCAAGTCTTATTCGCCAGTAATATCGCGCGTTTCGGAGACGGGTACCCTTCGACGGTTTGACTTGGATTGTTAGCCAATAAAGCGGAGTCCAGCGACTTAAATGGCATCCATTCGGTTGGATGCTGTTCGGTCAATTCAGTAGTGCTCTCACTAATGACCTTAACATTGATAAAGCCACACCGGTCGAGCCACTGCAAAATGCTCGGTATAGAGGGGATGAACCAGACATTGGACATGCGCGCGTAGCCGGCCCTCGGCAAAAGGCTATAGCCAGCAGGCCCATCGACGACGAGCGTCTCCAAGACCAGCTCGCCACCGCTGCATAGGCAGTCCTTTAGGTGAAGCAGGTGATCGATCGGCGAGCGTCGATGGTAAATCACACCCATTGAAAACACAGTGTCAAAGTGTGGTAGCGGTCTAGGCATTTGTTCCAGCGGTATGGGAAGCAGAACAGCCGGACTGCTGGGAAGAAAATTTCGTAACGCGCAGAACTGTGCAAAGTAAGCCATATGCGGCTCCAGCCCAACAACTAGATTAGCCCCTTCTGACACCATGCGAAGACTAAAATAACCATTCCCGCTGCCGACATCCAGCACTCTTCGCCCCTTTAGCGGGGCGATCATATGCGCGAGGCGGGACCACTTCAGGTCGGAACGCCACTCGGTGTCAATTTCAATGCCGAATAGGTTAAAAGGCCCCTTACGCCAAGGAATGAACTCCTTGAGTTGCTTTTCCAGAGTCGACTTTTCAGCGGCCGTAAGATCTGTGGACTGGCCGATTCTGATGGTGCCCGCAATCTGAAACTGGGATGGTTTGTGGCGAGGCAGCTGATCCAGGCGTTGCCGCCATCTAGGCCAGTCCCCCTGCTTGATGCTATCGAGAAATGACTGAGACACGAAAGGCAGCAGCCGATGCAACTTGGCTTGACCGTTGCTAAGCAAGATTTCCTGAAATTCAGTGGCATTAGCGCTTTTGATCAAGGAGGTCACTTAAACGCCACAAGTGAGGCAAAGTTGAAACATTGAAACCAGACATCGATAGCGCTGAAGCCTGCATAACTCAGGCGCTGACGGTGACCATCAAGCGTTTCGGGAACCAGCACATTCTCCAAAGCGGTGCGTTTTTGCGAAATTTCCATTTTGCTGTAGCCCATTTGCTCTTTGAAGTTGTAATAGAGTTCTGTGAACATTTCGTTAAGTGTAGGATCAGGAAATTCAATTTTTTCAGAGATTATGAGAATTCCCCCGGGCCTTAGGCCCTCATAAACCTTTTGTATGAGAGCATCCCTTGATCTCCTGGGCACGAACTGCAGCGTAAAATTCAACACCACAACCGAGGCGTTGTTAATTTCAACATCGGTAATGTCAGCGCACTGACTCACAATCTGAGGAGTCCCACTGGTCTGCAGTCTTTCCTGGAGTCGGCTGATCATGGCTTGGGAACTGTCAATGGCATAAATCAGGCAATTCCCGCAGTCCATCTGCTCCGCTATGGCAAAGCTGGCTGCGCCCAGACTACAGCCAAGATCGTAGATTGCTGACCCTTCCTGGCAGTGCCTGTTGGCCATGACACCGATCATCGAAATGATATCACGGTAGCCGGGTATCGACCGGCTGATCATGTCATCGAAAACACTGGCTACGTTGTCATCGAATAAGAAATCGCCTGTAGCTCTCTGCTTGGTAAATAACTGATCTTTTGAAGGGTCGAATTCCGACACGATCCTGATTGTTTCCTTGCCGATGTTTTGGCGACGGTCTTTGCCGTAGCGCGAAGCTTTTGCCGGGTCCCTGCGGCTTACCTGTTGTATGCAGCAGGTGATTCACTTATGTTACTACGAAGGACTATCCCAACATTTCATCCTATTATCCGCTTATCTGTGATCCATTCAAACTTGGAAGCATCAGCACTACTCGTAAGGCATATCAAGCTGTTTGAAGCGCTTGAGATCTCTCATGGCGTCCTGGACCTTGCTTGTGGATCTGGCCGCAATGGCCGATACCTTCTCAGTCGAGGTGTCCCTGTGGTATTTGCTGATGTTGATGGTGATAAGCTGGCCAGTCTCAGTATGGCTGAGGTTCCTGACTCCACGATGATGACGCTGTGGAAAGTGGATTTTGAACAGGCAACAGAAAGCCCGCTAGCTGGCAAAACTTTTGATGCAATTATAGTGGTCAATTACCTTCACCGTGCTCTGATAGACAGTATCAAGCAGGCAGTCAAGCCCGGCGGGCTTGTGTTGTATGAGACATTTACCGAGCAGCAGCGTCAATTCGGGCGGCCAAGCAATGCGAATTTTCTTCTAAAACCCCAAGAACTCAAACACTGGTTCGAGGCATGGCAGACACTCCACTATGAGGAACAGGAGCGGGTCGGCCCTCCAAGTCATGTTGCTAGCCTGATTGCCCGAAAGCCTATGACGCGTTGCTCGCTTGCATAATGTCTATTCTCAACGCAACGACGATGCGGCAGTGTGCTTTTGAAGTGGTTCGTGCAGTGGCAGAACCTTTCAGCTGCGAAGTCCAGCGCAGTAAGCGGAAAACCCTCGCACTCTACGTAAAGCCCGGGAAGGTCATTGTCAGAGTCCCTCTTGATGCGTCGAAAGCTGAGGTAGAAGAATTCGTGCAAAGCAACAGAGCCTGGATCGATGGTCGCCTGTCAGAGGAATCTGTTCGCTACAGTGAAAGGTTGGTGATCGAGCATGGCCGCCGCATTTTCTTTCGAGCCAGAGAGTTGGAGATCGTTTTCAGGCAAGGGCATAGACAGCGAATTATGGCTGACGGTAACCAATTTATTATTCAGGGGGACTGTCTCACGCCGGCAAAGGCACGCGAGCAACTAGAAGACTACCTCATTGATAAAGCCAGCCATTACATAATTCCCAGAGCCAAAGGGCTTGCTCGCTATCTAGGCGTGGATCAGAAAATTTCAAAAATCAAGCTACGCAAAACCAAGTCAAAGTGGGGACACTGCACATCTCAGGGCGTACTGCAGTTCAATTGGCTCATCATGCTCGCACCGCACAGCATCATCGATTACATGATTGCGCATGAGGTATGTCACCTGATCCACATGAACCATTCTAAACGCTTTTGGCTACTGGTTAACTCAGTCTGTCCAGAACACGAACACTATATTCGCTGGCTCAAGCAAAACGAGCATCGCTTTTGGTTCTAGATTATCAGCCGGCCTTATAAAACAGTAAATCCCAAACCCCATGGCCTAGACGGCGGCCCCTCTGTTCAAATTTAGTTTCTGGCCTGGTGGAAGCATCACAGAATCGCCCTGCATCAGCGCAATTTGTCAGCATGGACTCGTTCTGCAGCAATTTCATCATGTGCAATGCATATTCTTCCCAGTCGGTAGCAAGGTGTAATAAGCCTCCAGCGACGAGCCGCGTCGCGAGCAGCTCAACAAACTCCACTTGTATGATGCGTCTTTTGTAATGTCTTTTTTTAGGCCATGGATCAGGGAAAAATATCAGCAACCGGTCTACACTATTTACGTCAAAACAGTTTGCAATTACTTCGGTGGCGTCATGACACATGATTTTCAGGTTTTGCAAATTATGTTGTGCAATGCCGCGCAGTAGTTTGCCGATTCCCGGTCGATGCACCTCAATCCCAAGGAAGTTTGATTTTGGTTCTTTTAGAGCCATTTCCAGTAACGAGTCTCCCATTCCAAATCCAACTTCTATGGTAAGTGGCCCGGATTTGGGAAAGTACCTTGCCAAATCCAATGGCGCCGCATCGTAGGGAATTACATGGGCGTTCCAATGTTGTTCCAGCGCCTTGCGCTGAGAGTCAGTTGCGCGGCTTGCTCGAATCACGAAGCTACGTATCGGGCGATCGGATGGACTAGGGCTCACGTTAGCTCCGGACCGTGAAAATCGCACTCGTGCAATGTTCCATGCAGCAGGGCGCAATCTGTCGCTGATAAACCGAACCCGTCCCTGAGCTCTCAAAAGGTGTTCCGCTGGCTGGTGAAGAGGGGCTGGCGTGAAATTTGCCCGGCTTACGTTTGGCGAGATATTTCGTAGGAGCCACCGCGATGGCTTTGCGCATCCCAGAGGTCATAGGGGTAGGGTTTTGGATTTTGGCGATGTCGTTTTCAGCTCTACAGCGGTTCGTCCTGTTGAGATAAAGGGCTCTTGAAGAGACCAATCTGTTTTGCCGGTTGCGCTAGTCGCTCTGGTCACCGTGGCGATCCATTCCGTCATCTGTCTGAAGATAAGATGAGCCAGGCTAGGCTTGCCCATCCGCCAAGAAAACTTAGTCCTCCAATTGGCGTGATGATTCCAAGCCAAGTCAGACCGGTCATGCCGAGTAGATAAAGGCTGCCGGCAAATAACACGATTCCCGCTGTAAACAGACTCGCTGGAATCCAGAAAAGCGGCTTAGCCGGATATTGGCCTGCGAGCAGACCGTTGCCTAGCAGCGCCAGGGTATGGAAAAAGTGATACTGTACGCCAGTTTCATAAACGTCCATCGCTCTTTCGTCCGCGATCGCTTCTAGAGCGTGGGCGCCAAAAGCGCCTAGGGCAACGGCAAGTAGGCCGCTTATGCTGGCAATCGTCAGAATGTATTTAGCCATTTCTCACAAAAACAGTGAACTTTTCGGCATTTTACCGAGTTGATCGGTGAGTTTGACGTGCGCTTTAGCGAAGATAAAAAGGCCGCGTACTAATTTACACGTGAGAATCTGTGTCCTGGGGAGCAACCAGTCGGGGCGGTTAGGCTTCCATCTTCGCCTTAATCCTGTTCATTGCGTTTTTTTCCAGTTGACGAATGCGCTCTGCGGATATGCTATATTTGTTGGCCAGGTCGTGCAGTGTTGCCTTCTCGTCGCTTAGCCAGCGGCTACGCAAGATATCCTGGCTGCGATTGTCCAAGCCTTCAAGTGCGAGCATCAAGTTGCTGCTGGTTACCTCTCCCCACTCGGCTTCCTCCAAATTTTCAGCAAGGTCCGAACTCTGGTCTTCAAGATAGTAGGCCGGCGCACGATAAGCTGCATCGTCATCGCTGTCGGGCTCAGCATCAAAAGAAGTGTCGTAAGCACTCATTCTGCCTTCCATCTGTCTTACGACTTTAGGATCGACTCCGAGGTCCTGCGCGACAGCATGAGTTTCTTCGTTATTCAACCAGCCTAACTTTTTCTTTGAGCTTCGAAGGTTGAAGAAGAGTTTACGTTGCGCCTTAGTTGTGGCGACTTTAACGATACGCCAGTTACGCAGGATGTATTCGTGCATTTCGGCTTTTATCCAGTGCACGGCAAACGAAACTAGGCGGACGCCAACTTCTGGGTTGAAGCGTTTGACCGCCTTCATCAAACCCACATTGCCTTCCTGAATGAGGTCGGCTTGAGAGAGGCCGTAGCCAGAATAGGTCTTGGCCATGTGTACGACGAAACGCAGATGCGCTAAGACCAACTGCCTCGCTGCGTCAACATTATTGTCGTAGAAATACTGCTTGGCCAGCTCGAGCTCATGCTCGGGCGTCAATACGGCAATGCTGTTTACCGACGCGATGTAAGCGGTCAGATCGCGACCCGGAGTTATCGGGTCTATGACTTGTAAATTTTTACCTATGCTCATTGTGGCTAGTGCGTTCAACTTGTTATATCCAAAACAGCATTACAGTTTAGCATTGTTTGCGCAGTCATGCCATTTCGCATGGCTGCAAAAGCGAATTAGACGTGCGACGTAGATAGGACAGGTAAAATGTCTTTTCGGCGATACGCGTAGCTTTGTTCTAAGATTCAAATGTTGGGCTTAAAATTAACTTTTCAAGTGTCGTGAGACGAGTACGGAGAAATAGATTAGTTTTAGCTCTTAAATTGCCGAACTCCTCATATTTATAAGCCAAATGAAGCGATCTTTCTTGAAACAGCGAAAAAAGCAGCAAGTCCTCCGATGCTGGCGCTAAGCAATATCATGGTGACGTTCTGGCCATAACTGAGGCCAACTACCACAAAGTCAGCTTGATAGAGCAGCGCTAGCGCCTTAGCTGCTATTCCAAGTTGGTGCCCGAATCCTGCAGTTAATAGGCAGGCCAGAATTCCCCCTGCTGCGCCAAGGGAGAACCCGAAATGTAAGAACGGGCGCCGGACAAATGCGTCTGTTCCCCCAAATTGCTTAATGATGCGAATTTCTTCGCGTTTATTTTGCACACTACTTCCTACGGTATTTCCAATAATCAGCAGCAAACCGCCAACCACGATTATGGTCAGGGCGGATGTTAAACTATCAAGCAATCTGAGCCACGCCAAAAGCTTCTGTAACCAGAGGGTGTCCAGCTGGACCAGTTCGACCTCTGCCAGGTTGAGCAGAACTTTTTCGATTTTCCGGGCAGTAGCGACACTAGGCTCATCAGTTCGGACTATCAGAGCTGCAGGCAAAGGATTGTTATCCAGCGAATCCAAGATGAGCTGGAAAGCGCCAACTTCGTTGAGTTGGGCGAGCGCCAACGCAGTTGACACATAGGAAACCTCAATGCCGACGAATTGGGTATGCAAGTGTTCACTAATCTCTGAAAGCCTATTTTCTGGTAAGTCGGAAGGAAAATAGGCCGTAATTTCGGACGTTTCGTTTAGCTTCCCAAGGTGCGTTTGCAGATTCAAAGAAATGAGCAGCAGCGAAGCGGGCAGGGTCACTGCTACGGCAATAACAAGACTTATCAGGCTTGCCGTCAAAGGTCCGCTCCTAATCCGCGAAACAGTTTGACGAGCCGCATCGGCATGTCGTTGGAGAAGCAAGCTCATTAGGCTCTGCTTGGCCTGACTTGGTACTGACGGACGTGAGTTAGGCATTTGAGCGAAGCCTTCCGTGGTCAAGCGTTAGTGTTCGGTGCCTGAACTGGCTCAGCAGAAAGTTATCATGGCTGGCAATCAGAATGCTGACCCCAACTGATCTGAACTGTTCGAATACGGACATAATATTTGCTGACAGTTCAGGATCTAGGTTTCCGGTGGGTTCGTCTGCGAGAATTACGTGTGGGCGGCTAACAACCGCTCTGGCGATGCCCACCCGTTGCTGTTCTCCACTGGACAGATGGTCAGGCGGACACTTTTCCTTGTGCAATAGCCCGACTTTATCGAGTGCCGCTCTCACTCTGCGCTTAACCTCTCTTTGAGGAAACTCAGCAATTTCAAGCGGTAGAGCCACGTTATCACCCACAGAGCGATCGTGTAGTAATTGATGATCCTGAAAAACGACTCCAATTTGCCTGCGATGCAGCGCCAGATCAGATCTCGACAGATCCTTTATGCGGGTTTTCCTCACGATCAGATTGCCGCCACTGCAGGTTTCCAGCCCTAGAATCAGGCGCAGTACAGTGCTTTTACCTGCTCCGGAATGCCCCGTAAGAAAAACCAGCTCGCCTCTGTTAATTTGAAAACTAACATTAACCAACGCTTCCCGCCCTGGACCATAGCGCATGCTGACGTTTTCGAACTCGATCATATGGTCTAGTCAGAGAACAGCGCGTTGGTGAATTGTTCTGCATCGAATGACCGGAGGTCACCGGCGTGCTCGCCTACACCAATAAATCTTATTGGCAGGCCTAGGCGTTTAGCCAGTGCGAATACGATGCCGCCCTTGGCAGTTCCGTCCAGCTTGGTCAGGGTGATGCTGGACAGCTGGGCCGCTTTATTGAAGCTTTCCGCTTGATTCAGGGCGTTTTGTCCGGTCGTCGCATCGAGCACCAGCATAATCTCTTGCGGGAAGCGTTCATCATGTTTTTTGAGCACCCGCACGATTTTTTCCAATTCGCTCATCAGATTGTCCTTGGTGTGCATGCGCCCGGCGGTATCGGCAATCAGGATATTGATTTTTCTGGCTTTCGCTGACTGTGCGGCATCGAAAATGACTGATGCGCTATCCGCTCCGGTGGCCTGCGCCACCACAGGCACGTTATTGCGTTCTCCCCAAACCTGAAGTTGTTCCACGGCAGCTGCGCGGAAGGTGTCTCCTGCCGCGAGCATCACGCTTTTGCCCTCGGCCTTAAATTTCTTGGCAAGTTTTCCGATCGTCGTGGTTTTACCTACCCCGTTTACCCCAACAACCAATATCACGAATGGAATATCAGACGCGGGGACTTGCAACGGTTCGTTGCTGGGCTTCAATATCTCCTTCAGCTCGAGTTTGAGGCCTGTCATGAAAGCCTCACCATCACCTAGCTGCTTGCGATCCAGTTTTTCCCTTAGACTTTCAATAATCTGGTCGGTTGCCTCGAGGCCCACGTCAGCTGAGAGCAGCTGCCCCTCAACCTCGTCGAGTACGGTCTGATCAATGGTCTTCTCCCCCAGTACCAGATTCTGTACTGCTGCAGTCATGTGGCCACGGGTTTTGGACAGCCGGATTTTCAGGAGGGCGAAGAGCCCGCTTTCCGACTGGATTGCGCCTTCTTCACCTGCCACCGGTTTCTCGGGCTTGGCGGGCTTGCGTTTGCCGAACATATCAGTTGCTTCTGCGGATTCGAGGACGACGAATTATGTTACCACTACCGCCCTATCTCTTATACTACGATAAAGATCAGGTGATGAGAGGTGCGAATAAACAGGGATTTGCTTATCATTCATGACACCTTACTTTTGATAACGCTATGTCTGGTCTAAATCAGTTGCGTATCATCGCGGGCAGCCACCGACATCGAGTAATAAGTTTTCCGAATGGCGATGGACTCCGGCCCACAGGTGATCGAGTTCGCGAGACCCTATTTAACTGGCTTGAGCCTGTTGTTGTTGGCACTAATTGCCTGGACCTATTCGCAGGAAGCGGCGCTCTTAGCTTTGAGTCGCTTTCGCGGGGTGCTCGTTCGACAACTCTGCTGGATACCGACAGACGTGTTGTCATGCGACTGAAAGAAAATGCTGCCCTGCTCGGCTTTACTAAAGCCCAAGTGATTCAGGCGGAGGCGTGCGAGTGGCTTAACAGAGGGTTGGCGGGCGATCCGTTTGACATTGTTTTTGTCGATCCTCCCTTTCGAGGAAATCTGCTTTATAAATGCTGTAACTGCCTGACTAAGAGTAAGTCGCTGGCAGAAGGCGCAAGAGTCTATTTAGAGCATCATCAGAAGATCGATAGCTCAAAACTTCCAGCTGGCTGGTTGGAATTAAAAGCTAAGTCTGCGGGCAGAGTTTTCTTCAGTCTGTATCTTGTTAATCCTAAACTATAGGCTCAATTATTTGCACGTTTGTCAATAACGGTAAATCAGTAAAAATGCGACCTGACTCTTCGAAAACGAAATTTGTGCCAGCTTGGTGGTTGCCAGAAGGTCATAGCCAAACGCTTTGGCGGAAATTCGCGGGTGAAAAAGCGGTCGAACACGTCCGACATAGGGTCGAGCTTATGGATGGGGATTTTATTGACGTCGACTGGCTGCCAGCATCTGAGAAAAAACTCGCAGGCCAAAGTGCTGTGGTCTTTCTCCTACATGGATTGTGTGGAAGTTCATCTTCATCTTATTTGCTGTCCCTTCAACGACATCTGTCGGATGCGGGATACAGCAGTGTTGCGATGAACTTTCGCGGCTGTAGTGGAGACCTGAATCGTACATGGAGAGCCTACCATTCAGGCGTGTCTGACGATCTTGAAGAAGTTTTAAGAGCGGTTATTGAAACGTCAAAACCCGATGTCATCTCGCTGGTGGGCTACTCACTTGGTGCAAATGTTTTACTTAAGTGGCTTGGAGAAGGGCGCGACTACACAAAGGTCGATCGCGCAGTGGCCGTATCTACTCCTTTTTCGCTCGACTTGTGTTCGCAAACAATGCTTACCGGCGTATCCAAGCTTTACGGTATTTACTTTACGCGTCGACTTTTGCGTGATTTTCTCCACAAGCGTAAGGTATTCAAGCAGGTTGGTACTTCAGATTTCGATCGTCTTTCAGAGCTGGGTGACGTGTCACGTGTCAGCAGTATTCTGGATTTTGACGATGCAATAACTGCTCCGCTACACGGTTTTCGCGATGCGAGCGACTATTATGAACGATGCAGTAGCGTCAACTTTTTGCCGGGCATAACTGTTCCAACATTACTAATTCAGGCTAGCGACGACCCGCTTATCCCTGGGGCGGCGCTGCCTGATCCGAGGCAGCTCTCTTCTTCGACACGAATGGAATTGAGCGCCAAGGGGGGGCACGTTGGATTTGTGTCCGGTAAACACTCTGATTGGCTGGAACATCGAATATTGCAGTTTCTGAGCGATTAATTGAGCAGCATATGCCATTTCGCTACACTATTACCCTGCAAACAGAGGGAACCCGATGAAGATTGCTGTATACCCTGGCACATTTAACCCAATCACAAACGGCCACACTGATCTGGTGGAGCGGGCTTCAAGGTTATTCGACCAGATCATAGTCGCAGTAGGGACTAACGCTCAGAAAAGCACCACAATGACGACGGACCGGCGAGTTTCCCTGGCACGGGAAGTGCTCGGCCATCTTGCGAATGTGAGTGTGCAGCCTTTTGACTCTTTGCTGACTGAGTTCGTTAAATCTTGCGGCGCCAATATCATCTTGCGAGGCTTGCGCACAGTTGCTGACTTTGAATATGAATTTCAGCTCGTTGGCATGAACAGAGTGTTGGAGCCTGAAATCGAAACAGTGTTTCTAGCGCCAGCAGAACATCTGTCTTACATATCATCTACGCTGGTCAGAGAGATTGCTTCTTATGGTGGGGACATCTCCAAGTTTGTTCACCCTGCTGTTGTCCGAGAAATATTCGCTGGCTAGGTTTGGCACCTAGGACAATAGACTGTACTACGTTGGCCTAAGCGGATCTCCTTTAGTGGGGCTTGGCAATTCTTACAGGCTTCATTGCCTCGACCATAGACCTGGAGAGACTGCTTAAAATACCCAGGATTTCCGCTGCTGTTAGTAAAGTCTCGAAGGGTAGTCCCACCGACTTCTATTGCTCTGTTTAGAATTAGTTTGATATTGAATGCGAGCTGGTCGAATCGGCGGCGACCAATCCGGCCGGCCGCACGCTTTGGGTGTATGCCGCTCAGGAACAGCGCCTCGTTTGCGTAAATGTTTCCTACGCCAAC
>DORE01000188.1 GCA_003514305.1 Gammaproteobacteria bacterium
CTCAAACCCTTAAAATACCAGTCTTTGACAAAGCAGCAGACAACCAGTTAACGGAAAGCAACTGGACCTCAATGACTCTTCCTGTTGATCTCATAATTTTAGAGGGCTGGTTTGTCGGTCTGGATCCAGAACCCAGCGAGCGCCTTCTTGAACCGATAAATCAATTGGAGTCGACCGAGGACGCCGATGGCTCTTGGCGCAACTTCGTGAATAGCGCTCTTCGGGCAGATTTCACAGAAATATTCAACCGATTAGATTCACTTTTGATGCTCCGCGCACCCTCATTTGAGCAGGTATTCGCCTGGCGGAGCCTGCAGGAAGAAAAGCTGATTCGGCAACGCGCATCGGTCATTGATACAGACCTAGATGGATTAATGGATTCTGGGGAAATCAAGCATTTTATTCAGCACTTTGAGCGGTTAACGAGACACGCTTTAAACACTCTGCCTGAGAAGGCTGACCTAGTTTTTCACCTGGATGTACGCCACCGAGTGGTGAGCACCACCCAAAAATAGGGCCGATCACGGATTGTTTAAGCCCTATCTAGACTGTTCAGCAGTCAGAGGCTCTCTCGCCTCCTTGATGTCTGAACCCGCCCTGAAAAAAGGCTGTATCCAGACGCGGAGTACTAACCCTGCCAATATCACGGCTGCTAGTTGCTGCCATAGCGGATAACTCTCGCCGTGAGCCGCCATCGAAAGCTGCAAAGGCCAGGAAAAAGATAAAAACGCCGCGTTGAGTGCCAGGCCTGCCGCAACAGCGGTGCCAATAACCCCTACCAGATAAGCCAGCAGAGACTTCAAACCCAGCTGCTCCTTGATGACGCCCATAGTAGCCAGATTAGTGGCTGGGCCTGTCAGCATAAATACCAAAGCAGCACCCGGAGAGATTCCTGCGAACAAGAGGCCCGCAGCCAGCGGTGTCGAAGCGGTTGCACAGATATACATGGGCAAACCGACCAGCACCATGATCAGCATCGCCACCACGCCATCACCCCATTGCAGAAAGAATGACTGAGGCACTAAGGCAGTAATCATAGTTGCCGCGATTAACCCGATGGCCAGCCACTTGGCAGTATCAGAAATCATACGCCCATAACCATACTTCACTGCCAAAATCAGGCGGTGGCCCAGCGGCAATTTCAGCTCATCGGCAGGTGGCTCTTTGCTGCTACAGCAACTATCGCAGCCGACCTCACCCTCGTTGGAGGCTTGCTCGCCGCGATCAAGCGCATTCACCAGTATGCCCGCCACAATTGCGCTGCTGAGCGCACCAATAGGCCGAGCAATGGCAAATATCGGTCCGAGAACCGCGTAGGAGAAAGATATTGAATCAACACCAGTCTCTGGAGTGGCTACCAAAAAAGATGACGTAGCGCCTTTTGAAGCGCCCGCCTTGCGGATTGCTAGGGCAGTAGGAATCACGCCACAAGAGCACAGCGGGAGTGGTGCCCCAATGCAAGCACCTTTTACGATAGAAACAATCCCCGGCTGGGCTAACTGCTTCTCGACCCAATCGCTGGGGATGACCTGCCTGATTATGCCGGCCAGCAGGTAACCCATCAGCAGCCATGGGGCACTTTCAGTAACCAGATCCCAGAATATTCGTAAAAACTCCATCAATACACGCTCCCGGTGATAGCTCTAAGGTAGTTATCCAGTAATTTTAGAATTGCACAATGTGTCACTTTTCCTAGCCTCTTTCACAACACTTCATGCATCGCCGCAAGCTCCGCCATCTTCATATTGATCGCGAGCAAATTTTACTGGTGATGTCGATGACTTCATGACAGCCGTAGATCGACTTTTCACGCCGATTTGAACAAACCTGAGCGATTTCCTCCAATCAAAGCCCGGTATGGCGCGCCGTTTCCAAAAGCTCTGAAGGGTGTAACTTAGCGGCGCTGTATAAGCGATAACCGTATTCACTGCGCTTACCTGCCTCAATAAGGCCTCGTTCTTCAAAAAACCAGATCATATTTGCTTAGGGTCCAATTTTCACTGCCAGCTCAATAATCTTCAACCCGAGACGGGAACCTATTTTTTCCAATACCCAAGTATAAGCTTAGGGGCAACTACAAGGTCAAACTTTTCAGATTGACCGCCGCACCACGTATATCAGACTATATCCGCGGGTCCTGCTGCCCGATCAGGGTCCGCTCTATCCAGCCGCCTAGATCAACGATCTGCTGGGGACATACGGCGTGTTCCATAGGGTAAACGACGTATTCCGGGTTGAACCCGAATTTCTGAAGGTTCTCTACGCTCTTTCTGCCGAGAGACTCCGCCACTACAGGATCGCCGCTACCGTGACAAACCAGAATTGGTAGCGCCTGCTGCACCGGATTAATAGCGACCGTCGAGGCTGTGGCAAAATAGGTCGAAAGCGCCATGATTCCAGCCAACCGATGCGGGTAAGTCAACGCTGCCTCTAAACTTACCGCACCACCCTGAGAAAAACCTGCGATGACAATCCTTTCACTGGGCACGCCACGTTCTATTTCTCGTTGAACAAGATCATGGACCCACCTTGCTGATTCGCGAAGCTGTTCTGTATCCACATGCCGATCAACATCGAGTTGTTTGATGTCATACCAGGCTGGCATAACAAGACCATTGTTGATCGTAACTGGAATAGAGGGCGCATGGGGGAAGACAAAGCGCACGCGAAGTTTATCTGATAGAGGGAGTTGCTGCACAATCGGCGCAAAGTCATTACCGTCGGCACCGAGGCCATGCAGCCATATGACTGAAGCATCGATCGCCCCCCCCCTTCGATACTCAATCTCAACTGCGGGTAAATACGCCACGTTTCCTGCCCTCCTTTCACGAGCTAGCTGACCGCGCGGGTCGCGGATTTGACCCTGATGGTCCAACATCCTGACTTCACGTAGCAAAACCGTTATCGCAACGTTAGGTGACAGATCTGATAGTCGCTTTGAAAACCCTTTATCTTGTCTATTGTCCCACTAATCAACAGATTGGCAAGACTCTCATCACTATTCTTTGTTGAGACTCCTTGCCGTATGATTTGCAGAAGCTTGTCGAGCTGAATTAACATTCCAGTAATGAGAATCTTCCCACCTCCATTATTTGCCGCCGTTTGTTTGGCTTTTGTTTCTAACTGCCTCGCTGCAGATGCCACCATAAAAAATTTGCTCGGGTCGTGGGAGGGCCCCCTTGTGATTGGCCGCGACAATATGAATCTTGCCTTCACCTTCACTCTTCATGGCGAAGAGATTGCTGCCTCCTTGACCAGCAGCGGCTTAGGGATTTATGGAATGCCCGCGGATTCTGTCATAGTGGATGATCACAGAATTACGATTCGTATCCCGAAGCTAGACTTAGAATTCACAGGCGTGACTCGAATGGCCGAGTCCGGGAATTTGATCCTACGGATCGATGGTGACTGGTTTCAGTATAGCGAAATGGTGCCTGTTGTTTTACTTCCAGTAGAAAAGCCAAGCTTTTGACGACCATCAGTTGAATTGATCAAGTCAATTTGCTGGATCCAGCGACCTTTGTTAGCACGATTCAGCCCCTTGGAAAAAAAGTTTCACGCCCTTAGTATCGAGCTCCACAAGGGTGACGAGGCACTTTTCGGACAAAGTCTCCAGCTTTTTCCAGCCAATTTTGAACTGTGTCAGCGCCGCAGATCTAATTGCCCCCAAGTCTGAATGCGACAGTAAGATTGAGCAGATTAGGGCAGCATCAAGACTGCCTCAACTGGGGGTTTTGCCCAGCGGACGCAACATGCCTATACTCTGTTTTTACTAAGATGCCAAAATTCGTGACCACTAATGCTTGCTAAATACCAGAACACCGCTTTTGAAAAAACACTCGTCAGCTTGTTTGTGAGCTGCGCATTGCTGGCAAATCCGCTAAGGGCGACAACAATCCTCGGAATGAACATTGATGAAGTTGCTCAAGGCGCTGAACTCATTTTTGAAGGCAAAGTGGTCGAACACAACGTCAGGGAAAATGCCGCGGGTATGATTGTCACCTACGTCACTTTCAGTATCGAGGAGTTGATTAAAGGTGAATTTGACGAGACTTTGCTAGAGTTGAAATTCACCGGCGGCAGGCGAGGCGACCAAATCATGAAAGTCAGTGGCCTTCGCATCCCAAAACTCAATGAAGAGGGCATCTACTTCGTCGAATCTGTCTATCGCAATTTGATCAATCCGCTTCTGGGATGGTCCCAAGGACATTACCTGATTTACGAACAGAACGGAGAGCGCAGAGTCAAGACCGTCGATGAAAGATTCGTTACGGATATCTTATCAACAAAATCTGTGCCGGTAGCCCTGCGAAGATCAGCAAACCTGATAGATGGGGACACTGACCCGGCAAACGGCATTGTGGTTCCCAGCCAGTCGATAAACCCAGACCAAGCGTTGACGACTGAGTCGTTCAAAACCAAAATTCGAGCCCTCATGAATGACTGACAGGAGATCCTCACCTTTCTATTCACGCACTTCGCGCCGCGACCAGATTAATTGGGCAATAACAGCAGTCTTCCTCAGGGACGAAGGCCCTTGGCAAAAATGCTGAGCGCCGATTAGTCTGCGTTAATCGTTTCCCTGAAACTTGTCGTCACGTAGACTTCGTCGGAAGCAGCGGTAAGCCTTAGCGGCAACAGCTTAGCTATCGCAGATTCATTGTGGCCCGCGTAAACTGCAGGCGCTCTATCCAGATTCACCGAAAAAATCACGTTGATATTCTGCGCCACAGCCGGGCATTGTCACATCTAATTCTTTAGCCGATCGATTTCCATCACGCCATCGAACTCAACATTTTACTCGTTTAATTGAGTTACACGGGTGAGCACATGAGACAAAACCCCTTACACGATAGGGGGCGTGGCCGCTAGCGAGCGAAAGATAGGATTCGTTTTTCCGCAGGCATACGCTATGGACAATGATTCAGAATGAAAACGCGTAATTAAGTGTCCAGTGGCGTCACGTCGTCAACAAGACCTGCAGAGAAAGTAATTACCTGCACGCCAGAGTCATTTGACGGAGAGCAGTCTATGTTCTATGGAAGCCCGCACTTCCCGCATAACCGATTTCCATCGAATTTCGCTTACTAATCTGAAATGCGAGCAGCGCGTATTTCAATTTCTACCAACCAGCCTTCGACTACCAAATCCTTAATTTCAACAAAAGAACGGACGGGCTTGTTCGGATTCTCGTCCGTTCCAAAAAACTCAGAATAGCCCTCATTAAAACCCGCAAAATCTAGGCCATCATCACCTGCGACGGCAAAAGCCCTGACCTGAACTATATCCGACATAGACCAACCTTGCTCTTCCAAAGTTTGCTTGAAACGGGTGAAGGTGTTGATCGTCTGTTGCTTCATGTCTCCCCAACTACCGTCTTCAAGCGGACGCGCACCGGAACCAGACAGATACATCGTTTCCGCACCAGGTGGAATGGTAATAGATGTATAAAAATAATTTCCCTCATTGTAGCGCGCAATCTCTTGGGCGACAGCTGAGGCTGGAGCACCACTCAGTGCCGCGCTGAGTAGGAGCGCCATCGTGATTTTCATTTGGTTCATTTCTTTCTCCATTAGCAAAATCTTTGAATCTAGCCGGTCAAGTCAACTAATTTTCCTGCAAGCTCTGCGCTGCTATTAGAGGTGCCACGTCTTCTACTTGTGCACCAACTAAACGGTTCGTGAGGATACCGGAAGTGATTGAACCGTTAACGTTTAGCGCAGTTCGAGCCATATCAATCAGCGGCTCAATCGAGATCAACAGCGCCGCTACAGTGACTGGAAATCCGACTGCGGGAAGCACGACGAGCGCAGCATTGGTTGCGCCACCACCCACTCCAGCAATACCAAATGAACCAATGGCGACTACCACTAGCAGGCTCGTTATAAATCCAAAATCGAGGTCAACACCCATTGTCGGCGCCACCATTACTGCAAGCATGGCAGGGTAGATACCTGCACAACCGTTTTGACCAATGGTCGCACCGAAGGAGGCTGAGATATTTGCTATCGGTGCAGGAATGTTAAGTTCCTCAATCTGCGCTCTGATCGTAAGCGGAATCGTTGCCGCAGAGCTTCGCGTCGCGAACGCGAAGGTCAGTACCGGCCACACCTTTCGAAAGTACTCCCTCACGTTAATCCCGACCACCGCAATGAATAGGCCATGGACCATAAACATGATTCCGATAGCGATATAGGAAGCAACAACGAATCCGATCAAGGTAATAATCGCTCCACCGTCTGTCGTTGCAACTACCCGTGTCATTAGGGCGAGCACGCCATAGGGCGTAAGCGCAATGACCAACCTTACCAGACGCATAGTAACCGCCTGCGTCGTATCAACGAAGGACCTGATACGCGCAGCATGCTCCTCATTCTCTTGGCTCACTAGCAAGGCAGATATCCCAATAATCATGCCGAAGACAGCGACGGCAATTATAGAAGTTGCACGGGACTCTGCCATATCGGCAAAAATATTGCTCGGCACTGAAGCAATGAGCAGCTGTGAGATACTGCGGTCGGTTGACAGTCGGGACTCGAGCACCTCCGCGCGGGCGAGCTCTCGTGCCCCGCTGGCTAAATCGCCTGCATTCAGACCAAACAGCGAAGCCATTATGATACCAATCATTGCCGCAATCATGGTGGTTATAACCAAGATCCCTACAACCGAACCGCCAATTTTGCCCAGCGACTTTATCTCCTCCACCTTAAGTACAGAGGCCATCATAGTGATTAGTACCAACGGTATGATGATCATGCGCAGCAAATTGACATAGATATTGGCAACGACGTTAGTCCACTCAAGCGTTTCGGTTGTGGCCTCTGAGGCGTAACCGACGATAATCTGTAGATAGAAGCCAAAAATGCTCCCCAACATCAGGCCAATGAGCACCCTCCGAGACAGACCCAATTCCTTCTTAGATAGCTGAACCAAAAAACTCAGTAATGCCGCGAAAACAGCTAGATTGAAAATACCGTACATGGACATGGTGGTTTGCTCCTCGGCGTAAACTTTGGTCGTCTGACCTAGTTTAGAGTGCCTGACGCTTTATTGTTTTATCCCGGATGGTGCGTGATTTTGAGTCTATCCGGGTCGAAGATATTCTAAGCACAACTCAGTGACCGGGCTTCGCGCAACAATCTATTTTCTACATCGTATGCCGCGTCGCGCCCGACTGATGAACAATCTTCGCCCCAGTATATCCAGAGCCGTCGGGAAGACCAAGCCCCCGCACTAATTCGAGACAAACCGACTGGCTAGCGGGGTTCTAGAGAATTTATAT
This sequence comes from Gammaproteobacteria bacterium, assembly GCA_003514305.1. Lineage (GTDB taxonomy): Bacteria > Pseudomonadota > Gammaproteobacteria > Pseudomonadales > Pseudohongiellaceae > UBA9145. The sequence continues at coordinate 7,283 of DORE01000188.1, forward strand.
AAGCCACAACATCGCGAACATCAGACTCATCGGTCAGTGTGTCAACCATGGCAGCCATCTGCTGACCGTACACATCGTCTTCATGCCGACCTCGGTGTCCCGCGATGAAATTGATCAGTTGTGTCGCCAGATACCAGTCGTTCTGTCCAGCCAACGACGGCGCTCCGATAGCCGCATTACCTTTGGCGTCGATTCCGTGACATGTAGCACAAACGCCATACAGGCTCTCACCAGTTTGTGCATTACCCTCAATGGTGATTTCTGTCGGCTCATAGTCCCAACCGCCTACCCAGTCCACGATATCGGTAATGCTTTCGTCCGTTAGCTTGGCCATAGGGCGCATGGCGATGCCCGCGGTATCCATTGGGTGGTAACCGCGGATACCAGCACGAAAGTTCTCCAGCTGTCGCCGCAGATACCACTCCTCCATGCCCGCCAGTCTCGGCGCTTCGATACCTTCATTGCCTCTGCCATCTGTGCCGTGGCAGGTCGTACAGTAGCGGTCATTATAGGATTCCTTCTCCGCCGCTACTGCGAGGGCGCTCAGACCCAGATAGCTGGCTGCAACAAGCGCAAAAACTCTGATTCCAAGGAGCCAGATTTTATGGAATGCTTTCAGCGGAACGGATATTTGCATCAGAAACTCCTCAGGGAACCCAGTCTTCAGGCAAGCTCAACACGGACTTGTGCGTCCATGTGGTTGAGCGCCCACTGGGCGGACATCACTGCACTTTCCTGCCAGGCCGAATGCATACTGATTTGATCACCAATGAAGAAGTGTCGACCGTTTACCGGCGCCTGGAGCGTGTGATAAAGCGATTCTTCCTCATGGGACCAGCCCTGGCCAAAGTTGCGCGACCATCGAGCCGAGCATCCCAGCATGTGATTCATGCGATGCCAGCCAATCGTCACCGGCTTCTCCACTAGTTCGCGGAAATTTGGATGAATTTTTTCGTGGTCCGCGATGTGAGATTCGATCCGCTCATCTTGACTCATAACGGTATGATACATCCCGCCGCCGTAATCATAGGCGCCTAACAATATTCCTTTAGCCTTGTGGATTCCGTGCGTGGGATACCATAGTTGGCGACTCTTGGTGTTCGACCACGAAATGCCGCCATAAGCATCCATGTCTTCCCAGAAACGGCGCTTAGCCTGAAATGCTGCCTTGTAGGCTTCACCGCGACGTACATACTTCATCGCTTTTACATAATCAGACGGAAAATTGTGTTCTATTCCGACCATAAGGTGTGTCGGGATACAGTTGAAGCAGTAATCCGCGCTGAGATTGTGACGAACGCCATCCTGGTCATAGGCCACGTTAACACCGTTATCCGTTACCTGAACTGATGTTACCATCGCTCGATACTTTACCTGGTCACCAACGTGGTGCAGGAATCCGGCAATGATCCTGTCCATCCCTCCTACCGGCTGCATCAAAATCGGGCCAGTGTCGCCCTCGTTTGCACCCATTACTTGCCGACCCAGACGGGATTTAAGCAAATCACGAAAGGCAATCATGTCTTTCTGCACGCCGTGTTTTAAAAATCCCCCTTTGGCGTAACCTGCTCGAAAGCTGCCCGTGTAGAGGTAATCCTCGCTAAGATCGCCAAACGAGCGAATCATACCAAGGAGCGTTTCGCCCTCAGACTCGGTGAAAGGCGCGTCTAATGCTTCGTTGCTCATGGCTTTCGCCATAAGTTCTGCCATAAATCCGCGCATGTTAGTGGTGTAGTCGATGTTTCGAATGGGCTTGCCACCCAACATATTGTCGTCCTGAACAAACGAAGTCTTATTTTCATTGATGAAAACTTCCAGCTCGACATTCAGCTTCTTACAATAGGACAGGAGATTGCGGTGAGTACTCGGAATTCGGGCAGCGCCTGCATTGAAATACATGTGAGGTTCATCATCAAACTCGCAATATTGTCGATTGCCAATCTCATCGATCAGATCGCCATGGCGAAGGGTTAGAACGCGTCCTCCGCAGCGATGAGAAGCTTCCAGAACCGTGCAATCGTAGCCTTGCTTGTTCAGTTCATAGGCAACGGTGAGTCCTGAAATACCGCCACCAAGAATGGCTATTTTGCGCCGGTTGCTGCCAAGATTCAGCAAGTCAAGTGCGGCGGCCGAGGCCGACGCCGGTAACAAATTCAGTGCGGTGCCTGCGCGCAGAGCAGCTGCCGTACCACCGGTTGCGCCGAGCAAGTTTAGAAACTCACGCCTGCTGACTGATTTGACCATCGAAAATGCTCCTATGCGAGGTCTCAACTTTGGATATTATAACCGGATTTTCGGCCTAGTGAGGAGTGAGAATCATCAAACTCAAATTGACCTAGTTTCAGTAGTTTGGCCATGAGCCTAGCCAAGTATTTCTCAGAACAGATTTTTTGCTTTAAAACCGTACGCGCAGTCCCGAGACGCAACGTTTAGTGTTTGTCAGTCGGTAACATTTATTAGACCTCATATTTACGAAAACGATAACTTCGGCGTCGTCATGGAAGGCATTCTATTATGCACGATGGGCGGTAAGACGCAGCGCAGAGGAGCAGTTGGGTGCTATTTTGGTCCCGCCGGCACAGAGCATATGTCGGAGTTCCCAGAAAATAATGCCGACATCAAATTATGGATTAATAAGCGAGGGATTTGGCGCCAAACTGGATCTGGCCTGAGAACCACAGTGCCCATTGATAGTGGTCACGATACAGTGCGGCTTTTATTGAGGTAACTGCGAGGCCGGTAAGTAATGTGCAAAGAGAACCGAGGCGTGCAGCAGCGAAGATCGTTACGTTAAATCCTGGCGACAGAACAAAAATCTGGGCCACGACCTCCAATATAATGCCGATGGCAACTCGTAGCCCATGAAACTCGATGACGATTTGCGGGCAGCTAGCTCCGCAGTTTATAGCCAGTTTTGAAAATACAGACCACGATACTGAAGCAGATCAGCAAAAACAGAAGCACACTGCCCAGACTAACGAAGACATTAACATCAGAGATTTCATAAAAGCTCCAGCGCAGCCCGCTAATCAGGTAGAGAACCGGATTAAACAAAGAAACGGTCTGCCAGAATGGCGGCAGCATGTCGGTCGAGTAAAAACTACCACCGAGAAACACCAGCGGTGTGATCACCAGTGCTGGTACCACTGACAGCTGCTCAAAGTTGTCTGCCCAGATTCCCAGGATAAAACCCAACAGGCTGAAAGAAATCGCAGTCAGTATCAGGAATGCCAGCATGATTAACGGATGAGCAATCCGCAGCTCGATAAATAACGAGGCGGTAAGCAAGATAATGAATCCGAGCAACAGCGCTTTACTGACAGCTGCGCCCACATAACCAAGAACAATCTCAAGGGTCGACACCGGTGCAGACAGAATCTCGTAAACCGTACCCACAAACTTGGGGAAATAAATACCGAAAGAACCATTGGAAATGCTGTTGGTCAACAGATTCAGCATTATCAGGCCCGGCACGATGAATGCTCCGTAGCTTACGCCACCTACCTCCTGAATTCTTGAGCCGATGGCTGCCCCGAAAACAATAAAGTAAAGTGAGGTGGAAATCACTGGCGCTACGATGCTCTGGATCAGCGTACGCCTAGTGCGCGACATCTCGAAACGATAAATTGCCAGAACCCCATCAACGTTCATCGTTCTGCCACCTTTGCAGTACTGGTGTTGCTCGATCCTCCAACCAGATTGACAAAGATTTCTTCGAGAGAACTCTGGGCCGTTTGCAAGTCTCGGAAGGCTATATTTGCTGTTTTCAGACCATCCAAAAGTGCAGCGATGTCTGTGCGTTGCTCATAGGTACCCAAAGTGTAAGTTAGTCTCATTCCATTCTCTGACAGATCCAAAGCAAATTTGGTCAGGCTCGCGGGGAGTTTTTGGAGAGGCTCGAAAAGATCCAGAAAAAGCTGCTTTTGTCCCAACTTGCGTATTAAGGTCTGTTTGTCTTCCATTAAAACGATCTCGCCGTGGTTTATGACACCCACTCGGTCAGCGATCTCTTCGGCTTCTTCAATATAATGAGTCGTTAGGATAATCGTGACGCCCGATTCTCTGAGTTCGCTGACAATCTTCCACATGTCCTTGCGTAGCGAGACATCAACGCCAGCCGTAGGTTCATCCAAAAACAGAACAGAAGGTTCGTGAGACAAGGCTTTAGCGATCAAGACTCGCCTTTTCATTCCTCCTGACAAGGTAATAATCTTACTATCTTTCCTGTCCCACAGCGAAAGCGAAGTCAATATCCTCTCGATATGGGCCGGATCAGGCCGACGGCCAAACAAACCCCGACTGAAAGAAACCGTATTAAACACAGTCTCGAAGGAATCAGTAGTCAGTTCTTGCGGCACCAGTCCAATCAATGAACGGGTTTTCCGATAGTCATTGACAATG
>DORE01000042.1 GCA_003514305.1 Gammaproteobacteria bacterium
ATGCTCTGCCCCGTAATCCTGATCAGGTGCGTACCAAAGAACTCGCCCCTGCTTCAGGCAGCGCATGGCGCCTCGTATCTCCTTGCGTTCAAACATGCCCGGATACGAGCGGTGTCGTCCATTGAACATGAAGGCATTGAAAAGGGGGTTTTTGTCATTGGCTCGATAGGTAGCATTTAATTCGCCGACAGCAGAGTATAGGAATCCTGCCATTTCGAAAGTCGTCAGGTGAGGACCGATTAACAATATCCCTTTTCCTTTAGCTGCGGCAGCTTCAAGATTTTCGAGGCCGTGGAAGTTGGCTAAATCTTTATATCGATCAGGATTGCCGCTCCAGGCGATGACTATCTCAATGAAACCGATTCCGTTGGATTCAAATGTCTTCCTCAGTAGTTGCCGCAGTTCGTGTTCATCGAGTTCTGGGAAACAAAGCCGCAGGTTTGTTTCACAGACATGCCGTCTGCCTCGCGCAAGATGAAACGCCAGGATACCCAGCATCTTTCCTAATCCAAGCTGGATGGAAAAAGGTAGCTGAGCTGTGAGCCACATACCGATTATCCCAAGCCAAGTCAGCCAATAGCGAGGATGTACGAACGAGCGCAGTTGTATATATTGTCGGGGAGAATCGGGCATAAAGCAAAGCCAAGCAGAATTGCAAATTTATGACTCAAGTTATTGTATCAAAGCTGGCGGGGCAGCTCAGAATTGGAAATAGTGTGTGCCTTTTCAGCAGTAATTTGAAGCGACAGGCTTCGCTGATCCTATGTTATCATTTTGATCGATTCGCCCTATATTTCTTGAGGCTAAATTGTCATGAAACTGGAAATGCCATCCTTCCAAGACGCACGCATACTGGTGGTCGGTGACGTAATGCTTGATCGCTATTGGCATGGCAGCGCGTCAAGAATCTCGCCAGAAGCGCCGGTACCAGTCGTAAGAGTTGCCAACCAAGAAGATCGTCCCGGAGGGGCTGGCAACGTTGCTCTCAACATCTCCGCATTAGGAAGCGCCGCGCGTCTTATTGGAATAGTTGGTGATGATGAACCGGGAACAGAGTTAGCTTCGCGGCTGACGGCCGCAGGTGTTCTTTGCGATTTTTTCATATGCAGCGACAAACCGACCATTACAAAACTGAGGGTCATCAGCCAGCATCAACAGCTGATCAGGGCAGATTTCGAGCAGTCTTTCGAGACGAAGGACACAATTGGCTTTCTCGACAAGGCTAAAACCCATGTTCACGGGTCCCAAGCTATGGTGCTCTCCGACTATTCAAAGGGTGCATTGCAGGACGTTGAGTCTCTGATAAGCCTCGGCCGAAAGCAACGGATACCGGTTATCGTCGATCCTAAAGGGGCAAATTTCGACAAGTATCGCGGCGCGACTTTGATTACCCCAAACTTTGATGAGTTTGAAGCGGTGGTTGGTCGCTGTTCCAACGAAGCAGATTTGGTAAGCAAGGGAACTGAGCTAGTCGAAAGGCTTGAGCTGGAAGCTACTTTGGTGACGCGTGGTGAGCAAGGGATGACCTTAATTCGACCGGGTTCGCCGGAGTTGCACTTGCCGGCCAAAGCGCAGGAAGTTTTCGATGTCACTGGTGCAGGAGACACGGTGATTTCTGTGCTAGCCGCGTCGCTTGCAGCGGGAATTACTCTAGCTGATGCTACAGCTCTGGCTAATCTTGCCGCTGGCCTAGTTGTTGGCAAATTAGGCACAGCAGCGATTAGTGGGCCAGAGCTCCGTCGGGCAGTTTTGGTCGAACAGGACTCAGGGCGGGGGGTGATGACCGCAGATCAGCTTGCTATTACTGTGCAGGATGCGAGAGCTCACGGGGAAAGGATCGTATTTACTAACGGATGCTTCGATATCATCCATGCTGGTCATGTGGGTTACCTTGCCGAGGCGAAAAAGCTGGGCGACAAGTTGATAGTGGCGATTAACGATGATAAATCTGTGCGTCGTCTAAAGGGAGCGGGTCGACCGATTAATCCGCTAGAACGTCGCATGGCTGTGCTTGCTGGCCTTGAGGCGGTCGACTGGGTGGTAAGCTTTGAAGAAAATACGCCGGAAGCCTTGCTTGAGTCGCTGTCACCTGAAGTGTTAGTGAAAGGCGGGGATTATGGCATTGATCAAGTGGTGGGCGGCGACTTCGTCAGATCTTACGGGGGTGAAGTCAAAGTGTTGGAGTTCCTAGATAATTGCTCGACTTCTGGCATTGTGGACAAAATTACCAAAGCGCAGGATTAGTTGAGTGCTCTGCCTGAAAACTTGCGGCAACATAGGCATTGCTGCGCAGATGATATGGGTTGATCGTGCCGATAATGATGCAACTCACACCGGCTTTGCGCAGAACAAATTCTAATGCCGATTTGTTTCCTCCAGACTGCCGCGCAATGTGTCCGCTGTTCATAGCTTTTTTAACGATGATGGCCTTGCCTGTCCGCTGAGCGAGATCAATAACAGGGCTTTCCTCGGTGTGGCTTGAATTGTAAGTAACCATCGCAACGTCACTGAGTGCCAGAGTGCGTTTTCCACCCGCGACAGTCTTCGTAGACATTCCCACTGCCCTGATCAAGCCTTTTTCCTTCATTCTCATCAGAGACTCAAGGCAGTCTGTGTTTTCCAGTATGTGGAGATCGTCTCCGTTAGAGTGTATGAGTACCAGATCTAGATAGTCGGTTTGTAGTCTACGCAAGCTGCGCTCTATGCTTTTCCGAGTGTGATCGCCGGAGAAATCAAAGTGAGATCCTTCCGCACTGAACTCTTCTCCCACTTTCGTGCCGATGATCCAATCTGGACGATTCGGCAGCAGTCTCCCGATTTGCTCTTCACTTGTCCCATAAGCTGGAGCGGTATCGATAAAATTGATACCAAGCGTTTTGGCTTCCTCAAGTAACGCGACGATTTCGCCATCCATAGGCAAGTTGAAGTGTTTAGGATACTTCAGCCCTTTGTCCCGGCCAAATTTAACCGTGCCCAAACCAATTGAAGATACCTCGATACCAGTGTCGCCTAATGGTCTTGTCGGCAGGGCGCTCAAGCTGATTTCTCCAGGTTCCAGTAGGAATCACCCAGTCGCGCTGCCTCAAAGTCCGCTTCTGAAATCCGGTCCATATCCTTGGTTGATGGACAGATTTTATCCGCTATCAGATTTTGTAAAATTTGCTCTGCCAGCGCGGGCGTCAGGGTCAGTTTAGTGGGCCAGGCAACCAATATGTTTCTGTCTTTTAAAAAAAAGGCCTCGTCAGGGCGATGATTGTTGTTAATATTTGCTTCAGCTCGGTTGATAGTAAAGCATCGCCACTCAGCAGAAGAACAGTCCAGCCAGGGAAACTCTTTTTTGATTGCGGCTTTTGCAGCCGCGACTTGTTCTGCCTCTGTGTTTCCTACGCCACATTCAGCAATTTCTCCCCCCAGATACCAGACAGTCTCACCAATGGCATCCTGATGCGAGGTGACGGTCAGTCTAGGCGTGAGACTGAAACTGTCACCTATGCAATGCACGTAGATTTTTGGTAGGTCCCTCTGTTTCAAGTAAACCATGTTGAGGGGCCGAG
>DORE01000218.1 GCA_003514305.1 Gammaproteobacteria bacterium
AAAGGTGAGGTCCTTGATCTGGACGAAGCTATAGTTCCCAAACAACAGACGCCAGCCAGCAACTAAGGAAATCGGTCTTAGAGGATTACAGAAGTGCTACAACCTAAACGAACGAAATATCGCAAGATGATGAAAGGACGAAACCGCGGCCTATCTCATCGTGGAAGCAAGGTCGATTTTGGTGAATTTGGTCTCAAGGCGGTATCCCGAGGCCGATTGACTGCCCGTCAGATTGAGGCCGCACGCCGTGCAATGACTCGAAAAGTAAAGCGTGGCGCGAAGATTTGGATTCGGGTATTCCCTGATAAGCCTATCACTCAGAAGCCGCTGGAAGTACGACAAGGTAAGGGTAAAGGCTCAGTGGAATACTGGGTCGCCCAGATCCAGCCTGGCCGCATAATGTTCGAAATTGAAGGCGTCGATGAAGAGCTTGCGCGCGAGGCATTCGGCTTGGCATCGGCTAAATTGCCGTTCGACACGACTTTTGTGAAGCGTACAGTGATGTAATTAGCCTGGCTTGGCTACCAAAAAGAATTGCAAGGGCAGACATATGAAAGCGAGTGAGTTAAGGGACCAATCTGTCGAGGAGCTGCAGTCTCATTTGCAGGATCTGTACAAAAATCAGTTCAACAACCGCATGCAGAGTGCGACAGGGCAACTTGGGCAGGTTCACCTGTTGAAGGCGGTCAAACGAGATATCGCCCGGGTAAAAACTATCATTGCTGAAAAGCTGAAACATGCGAAAGGAACTTAAGTCATTTTGTGAGCATACACGGCTTACAAATGGGAAGAGTGAAATGAATTATGGTGGAAACTGATATGCAGAGTAGCCAGGAAGCTTCGGTAAAAACAGCGCGTACTGCAGCGGGCAGAGTGGTCAGCAACAAGATGGATAAGTCTATCGTTGTTCTTATTGAGCGCCGTGTAAAGCACCCTGTTTATGGCAAGATAATCAAAAGATCAACGAAGATTCATGCGCATGATGCCAACAATGATTGTGGCATTGGTGACGCAGTCACTATTCAGGAAGTTCGCCCATTGTCCAAGACGAAGTCATGGACACTTGTGTCAATCGATGAGCGGGCGACACAAATTTAGATCAGCGTTTTTGGCTTCGCAGGGAATGCCTGTAATAGCCGTTTAACGAAACAATTTATTGTCAGCGACTTCATCTGGAGTTGCGTGATGGAGCGAATCGATGATTCAAGTTCAGTCTTACTTAGATGTTGCAGATAACAGCGGCGCACGCCGTGTTATGTGTATCAAAGTGCTCGGGGGCTCCCACCGTCGCTACGCGCGCATCGGCGACATCATTAAGGTTACGGTGAAGGAAGCGATCCCTCGCGGTAAGGTAAAGAAGGGACAAGTGCTTACCGCTCTCGTGGTGCGAACAAAAAAAGGGGTTCGTCGCGGAGACGGTTCTTTGATCCGATTCGATGATAATGCTGCGATTTTGCTGAACAATCAGGAAGCGCCTATCGGTACGCGCGTTTTTGGTCCGGTAACTCGCGAACTTCGGAATGAAAAATTTATGCGTATCATATCGCTAGCCCCTGAAGTACTTTGACAGCAGGCTTAGAGAGAACCTTAGGATGAACAAGTTAAAAAGAGATGATGAAGTGATTGTTGTCGCCGGCAAAGATAAGGGCAAGCGAGGAACGATTTCAAAGCTGGTCGGTGGCGATCGCGTAATTGTGGCTGGGGTCAATCTGGTCAAGCGCCATACCAAGCCAAACCCAAATATGGGTCAGCCGGGAGGCATTGTGGAGCGGGAAGCATCATTGCATATCTCTAACGTGGCGATTTTCAATTCAGAGACCAACAAGGCTGACCGAGTTGGTATCAAAATCCTTGAAGACGGCGACAAGAAGCGAGTATTCAAGTCGAATGGTCAGGACATAGACTAGGTTACTAATAATGGCTCAGTTAAAGACATATTATAAGGAAGAAGTGATTCCCGCTTTGAGACAGCAGCTAGGGTTTGAGAACCCCATGCGGGTTCCGAAAATCACAAAAGTCACCCTGAATATGGGCCTTGGTGAAGCGGTGGCAGATAAGAAAATTCTCGAGGCTGCTACTGCAGACCTTGAGCAGATAAGTGGCCAGAAGGTTGTTGTGACCAAGGCCCGTAAGAGTATCGCTGGCTTTAAGATCCGCGAAGGTTGGCCAATTGGCTGTAAGGTTACGCTTCGAGGCGAACGGATGTATGAATTCCTGGAACGCCTGGTAGATATCTCCATTCCGCGCATTCGAGATTTTCGAGGGTTGAATCCGAAAGCCTTTGACGGCAGAGGTAATTATGCGATGGGCGTTACTGAGCAAATTATTTTTCCGGAAATAGACTACGATAAGATCGATAAACTGCGTGGTCTGGATATCACAATAACAACCACTGCTAGAGACGACGATGAAGGCCTAGCCTTATTGTCCGCGCTTCGATTTCCGTTTCGTGGAATGAGCCTTCAACAATCCGCCTCCGAAAAAGAAGACGCGCCTGCAGCTGCAGAGCCTGAAGCTGAAACTAAGGAGTCCTAAGAGAATGGCGAAGAAATCAATGATAGCCAGAGAGAACAAGCGCGCTGCGACAGTCGCGAAATACGTGGAGAAACGTGCTGCTTTAAAGGCGATATTGAATAACTCCGGTGCCAGTGACGACGAGAAATGGGATGCGCAGATTAAGCTCCAGAAGCTCCCCCGCGATGCGAGTCCTGTTCGTCAGCAACGTCGCTGCCGCATTACCGGCCGTCCCCATGGCGTCTATCGAAAATTTGGGCTTTGTCGTAACAAGCTGAGAGAAGCGGCCATGCGCGGAGATGTGCCGGGTTTAACCAAGGCCAGCTGGTAGCTAGCAATCAGGCAGGAAGAAAATTATGAGCATGTCAGACCCAATCGCAGATTTCTTGACTCGCATTCGCAATGCCCAGATGGCGAAGATGCCTGAGGTAAGCTGCCCGTCGTCCAAGATAAAGGTGGCAATAAGTGAAGTGCTCGAATCCGAGGGCTACATAAGAGGCTTTGCGGTGCGGGAAGTGGCTGGTAAGCAAGTTCTAAATGTGGATTTGAAGTACTTTCGCGGCAAGCCGGTAATTGAAGAAATTCAGCGGGTGAGCCGCCCCGGGCTGCGTAATTATAAAGGCTCAGAAGATATCCCAAAAAATCGAGCAGGCTTGGGTATCGCTATCCTTTCTACTAACAAAGGATTGATGACTGACAAGCAGGCAGTCGCTGCCGGTATTGGTGGTGAGGTGCTTTGCACTGTGTTCTGAGCAGTGGCTCGGATAACTAGGAATAGAGTGACGCAACGATGTCGAGAATAGCAAACGCTCCGATCGAGGTTCCCAAGGGTGTGGACACGACCCTTTCGGATTCTGTGATTTCGGTTAAGGGAAGTAAAGGAAATCTGCAACTTGAACTGCATGAGTTAGTTGTAGTTGCACATGACGGTGATGCTTTGAAGGTGTCAGCAAAAGACGAATCTCGCCAGGCCGGCGCACTGGCCGGGACCTTTCGTTCGCTCATCAACAACATGGTTGTTGGTGTCAGCGAGGGTTTCCAACGAAAACTTGAACTTCAAGGCGTCGGCTATCGCGCGAAAGCTCAGGGAAAGACGGTGAATCTTACGGTTGGCTACTCGCATCCGATAGACTACGCGCTCCCTGAAGGCGTGACCGCAGACACACCTTCACAAACTGAAATCGTCATCTCGGGCGCTGACAAACAGTTGGTGGGCCAGGTCGCCGCAGAGATCAGGGAATTTCGTCCACCTGAGCCATACAAAGGCAAAGGTATTCGTTACGCCGACGAGCGTGTTTATCGTAAAGAAGCGAAAAAGAAATAGGGGCAAGGCTATGAACGTTAAAAAAGGGGTGCGTCGACGCCGTGCCAAACGAGCGAGAGCCAAAATTAGCGAACTTCGTATGAACCGTCTTTGTGTATTTCGTTCGCCCCGACATATCTATGCACAGGTTATATCGCCGGAAGGCGACAAGGTTATCGCCAGTGCATCAACCGTCGAGAAAGTAAATCGCGCAGAGGCCACTGGAAATGTGGATGCGGCCGGCAAGGTTGGCAAGATGATCGCGGAACGGGCGAAAGCTGCTGGTATTGAGAGCGTGGCGTTCGACCGGTCCGGCTATGCCTATCACGGTCGCGTAAAGGCACTTGCTGACGCCGCCCGTGAAGGCGGGCTACAGTTCTAAAAGATTTAAATAAAGGTTTTTAATATGGCATTCAAAAACGAGCCAGGGAAAAACGAAGAGGGCCTGCAGGAAAAGCTCATCCAAGTTAACCGGGTGGCAAAAGTAGTTAAAGGCGGGCGGATCTTTGGCTTTACCGCGTTGACGGCGGTTGGTGACGGTAATGGTCGGGTGGGCTTCGGCCGTGGCAAGGCCCGCGAGGTACCACTGGCGATCCAGAAGGCGATGGAATCAGCTCGGCGCAATATGATTAATGTGGGTCTCGACGGCCATACTTTGCAGTATCCTATAAAAGCTCGACATGGCGCTTCTCGGGTATATATGCAGCCTGCTTCAGAAGGTACTGGAGTCATTGCTGGCGGCGCAATGCGTGCCATCTTAGAGCTGGCGGGAGTGCAGAATGTTTTGGCGAAGTGCTATGGATCGACCAATCCGGTTAATGTGGTTTACGCTACCTTCAAAGGGCTTCGGGATATGCGCGCTCCAGAGGACATTGCGGCGAAGCGCGGCAAGACGGTAGAGGAGCTTGTCGGTTAACATCCGACACATGATAATTGATATGAACACTAGTAAAAGACGATGGCCAAAAATAAAGAGACAGTCAAAATAACATTGGTTCGAAGCCCAATCGGCTCACTTCCCAAGCACAAGCTTTGCTTGAACGGGCTCGGTTTGCGCCGTATGCACCAAACTGTTGAAGTGGAAGACACTCCCGCCGTTCGGGGCATGATCAATAAGATCAGCTATCTGCTGGCCGTAGAGTAGGCAAACAAGAAACTAGGTAATAGCTATGCATCTGAATAATTTAAGTCCTGCAGAAGGCAGCACTAAAGCAAAAAAGCGCGTCGGTCGTGGGATCGGCTCTGGCTCGGGGAAAACCTGCGGGTCTGGACACAAGGGTCAGAAGTCTAGGAGCGGAGGCACTGTTCGTCCGGGGTTTGAGGGCGGTCAAATGCCCTTGCAGATGCGCCTGCCTAAGTACGGCTTCTCATCTCGCGTAGGTCGCGTCACTGCAGAGGTTCGCAGTGCAGAGTTGAACAAGGTCGAAGGAGAGACAGTAAACCTTGAAAGCTTGCGAAAGGCGGGCTTGATTAATACATCGATCAAGCGCGTCAAAATTATGCTGTCCGGCGAGATTACTCGAAAGTTGAATGTGGAGGGTATGCGCGTCAGTAAAGGGGCAAAGGCGGCGATTGAAAAAGCCGGCGGTAGCGTGGCCGAGTTTGTTGAGGAGAAACCCACCAGACTGACCAAAAAAGCAGCCCCAGCTTCCAGCGGGGCAGTCGCTGAGTGAAGCGCGGTCTGGTTTAAAAAGATAAAGCAACTTGAAATTGAATAGCTGAGATGGCAAACAAACCAAACATCAACCCGGAAAGCATCGGCGCAGGGCTCGGTGAGCTCAAATCCCGCCTGTTTTTTCTGCTGTTCGCTATTTTTGTGTATCGCACTGGCACTCACATTCCGGTTCCAGGAATTGATCCTATGCAGTTACAAGCATTTTTTAATCAGAATGAGGGGACTTTTGCGGATCTCTTCAACATGTTTTCGGGCGGTGCCTTGGAGCGTATGAGCATTGTGGCGCTCGGTATCATGCCCTATATATCAGCTTCTATTATCATGCAGTTATTGACGGCGGTTAGCCCGCAACTGGATCAGTTAAAAAAAGAAGGCGAATCAGGGCGGAGAAAGATTACGCAGTACACTCGGTATGGTGCTTTGGTTCTTGCAACGGTGCAGGGAACCGGAATGACCGTCGGCTTGCTTGCGCCGATGGCCTACAGCCCAGGGGTTCTATTCAACCTGACCGCGATAATATCGTTGGTAACCGGTGCGATGTTTCTGATGTGGTTAGGTGAGCAGATTACGGAGAAAGGTATTGGTAACGGGATTTCCATGCTGATCTTTGCGGGTATCGTCGCCGGTTTCCCGGCTGCAGTCGGGACATCGCTTACGCAAGCTTATGAAGGCCAAATCAGCGGTGTACTTTTACTGGTAGTAGGTATTATTGCCATCGGCGTCGTGGCCTGCATAATTTATGTGGAGCGCGCGCAGCGCCGTATTACCGTGAATTATGCGAAGCGACAACAGGGTCGTCGAATGTATCAGGCTCAGGCCAGCCATCTGCCTCTGAAGATCAACATGGCAGGAGTGATTCCGGCGATTTTTGCCAGCAGTATCCTGTTATTTCCTGCTTCCCTGGGTCAATGGTTCGGTCAGTCTGAGGGCGCTGAGTGGCTGCAGGATTTGGCTCTGTTGATCGGGCCGGGGCAGCCTTTGTATATCATTATTTTCAGCGCAATGATTATTTTCTTCTGCTTCTTTTATACCGCACTGGTGTTTAACCCGCGCGACGTTGCAGAAAACCTAAAGCGGTCGGGTGCGTTTATCCCCGGTATTCGTCCGGGAGAGCAGACGGCAAAGTATATTGATGGCGTCATAACCCGCTTGACGATGTTCGGTGCGGTTTACATCACGCTTGTTTGTCTTCTGCCAAATTTTATGCAGATGCTCGCTAATGTCCCCTTTAATCTTGGTGGAACAGCACTTTTGATTTCAGTAGTGGTAACTATGGACTTCTGGTCGCAAGTGCAATCTCACCTTATGTCGCATCAATATGATTCGGTGATGAAGAAGTCGAAATTAGGGAACTACGGGCGCAATAGCGTTTAGATAAATTAGATAATGAATAAGACGTTCGGTGCCCAAGCGCGCTTTGCGCCGTCGATTGGAGATATGAGATGAAAGTACGAGCATCAGTAAAAAAAATTTGCCGTAATTGTAAGGTGATCAAACGTAACGGTTCGGTACGGGTGATTTGTAGTGCGGAGCCTCGACACAAGCAGCGTCAAGGCTAAGCAGTAATTAGGAACGGAGTAGATCTATGGCTCGTATTGCCGGGGTTAACATACCAGATAACAAGCATATTGTAATTTCACTTCGATATGTGTTCGGTATCGGTCCAACTAAAGCGCAGCAAATCTGTGATGCCACTGGTGTCTCATCTGCAACTAAAACGGTCGAACTCAGCCCTGACCAGTTGGACGATATTCGTGCGGAAGTAGCAAAGCTTGCCACTGAAGGTGATCTGCGCCGCGAGATTTCGATGAACATCAAACGGCTCATGGATCTTGGCTGCAACCGGGGTATCCGTCACCGCCGAAACCTACCTGTTCGGGGTCAGAGAACGAAGACGAACGCACGTACCCGCAAGGGACCTCGCAAACCAATACGCAAGTAATAATAACTTTTAGATAAATGATAGAGATACTCCAATGAAGATTAGTGGAGTACCTGGTAACTAAGATGGCTACAGCGAAATCAGGCAAGAAGAAAGCACGCTCTACCGTAATAGACGGTATCGCGTTTATCCATGCTTCATTCAATAACACGATCATCACGATTACTGATCGTCAAGGTAATGCCCTTTCTTGGGCCACTGCTGGCGGATCTGGGTTTCGTGGGTCACGAAAGTCGACTCCATTTGCCGCGCAGGTTGCCGCCGAGAAAGCGGGAAAGGCGGCGATTGAGTCTTATGGCCTAAAGAACCTTGACGTTAAGGTAAATGGACCGGGTCCTGGTCGCGAGTCTGCGGTCAGAGCTCTGAATGGCTGTGGTTTGAAAATTGGCAACATCACTGATGTGACGCCAATCCCCCACAATGGTTGCCGACCGCCCAAGAAGCGGCGCGTCTAGACTAGGAGAAATAGTATGGCCCGTTATTTAGGCCCCAAATGCAAACTGTCTCGTCGAGAAGGCACTGACCTTTTTCTGAAAAGCGGTGTGCGTCCGATTGACAGCAAGTGCAAGGTTGAATCGATCCCCGGTCAGCACGGTCAACGCCGTGGTCGACTGTCTGATTATGGCGTGCAGTTGCGTGAGAAGCAGAAGGTTCGAAGAACCTACGGTGTTCTCGAGAAGCAATTCCGCAGCTACTACAAAGAAGCGGCCCGCCGCAAGGGGGCTACTGGTGAGAATCTACTTCAATTACTTGAGTGCCGTTTGGACAACGTTGTCTACCGCATGGGGTTTGGCTCGACTCGTGCCGAAGCAAGACAGTTGGTGTCACACAAGTCTATCCAAGTGAATGGTACAGTAGTCAACGTGCCTTCCTATCAAATAAGCGAAGGCGATGTCGTTTCAATTCGCGAGAAAGCGAAACAACAATTACGAATCAAGTCTGCATTGGAGCTCGCAGCACAGCGAGGTGACATTGAATGGATATCTGTCGACATGTCCAAGCTCGAAGGGCAATTCACGCGCAAGCCTGACCGAGCCGATCTGCCTTCAGAGATCAATGAAAATCTGATCGTCGAGCTTTATTCCAAGTAGTGTCCAAACACATAAAGGGTGGATTACATGCAAATTTCTTTATCTGATTTCCTAACACCACAAGTGATACAGGTTGATGAGTTCGACAAGTGTCACTCCAAGGTGGTCCTGGAGCCACTTGAGCGTGGCTTTGGCCATACGCTGGGGAACGCACTTCGTCGGATTCTGCTGTCGTCAATGCCCGGTTGTGCGGTCGAGGAGGTTGAGATTGATGGCGTTGTTCACGAGTACAGCACCATTGAAGGTGTCCGTGAGGACGTCATTGAAATACTTTTGAACTTGAAGGGATTGGCGGTTGTACTGAATAACCGAGACGAGGCTATTCTGAATCTCAACAAAAAAGGCGCCGGAGCCGTGACAGCCGGCGAAATTGAACTAGACCATGATGTTGAGATCATCAATCCCGATCACGTTATTGCAAACCTCAACAGTAATGGTGAGCTGAACATGCGCATTTTTGTGCGTAAAGGCAGGGGCTATTCGCCTGCTGATAGTCGAGCCAGCGACGAAGAAGAAACTCGTGCAGTCGGCAAACTGCTACTCGATGCGTCATATAGTCCCGTGATTCGTATTTCTTATTCAGTTGAAAATGCTCGGGTGGAACAGCGAACGGATCTTGACAAGTTGATTATTAATCTTGAAACCAACGGCACGATAGAGCCTGAAGAAGCTATTCGTCGTGCGGCCACAATTCTCCAGCATCAGTTAAGTGTGTTTGTCGATCTGCAAAGCGAAATAATCGCGGAGCCTGAAGAGCGAGAAGATGAAATTGATCCTATACTACTCCGGCCAGTTGATGACCTTGAATTGACGGTTCGATCCGCGAACTGTCTTAAGGCGGAAGACATTTATTACATAGGCGACTTGATTCAACGCACTGAGGTCGAGTTGTTGAAGACACCTAATCTTGGTAAAAAATCACTTACTGAGATAAAAGATGTCCTGGCTACTCGCGGTTTGTCACTCGGGTTGCGTTTAGACAATTGGCCGCCATCCAGTCTCAAGACAGACGATCGCGCTGCCTGAGACAAGCGGAAAAAAGAAAAAGGGATAGAGTTATGCGACATCGACACAGCGGTCGCCAGCTGAACCGCAATAGTCCACATCGAACTGCCATGTTCAGAAACATGACAGCATCCCTTGTGGAGCACGAATTCATCAGAACGACCTTGGTGAAGGCGAAAGAATTGCGTTCCGTGGCTGAGCCATTAATTACTTTAGCCAAGAACGATAGCGTCGCAAACAGGCGTTTGGCATTCAGCAGGACCCGTAACAAGGCGACAGTGGGTAAATTGTTCGATGAGCTCGGCCCTCGCTATGCCAATCGGCCGGGTGGATATATACGGATCCTTAAGTGCGGAGAGCGGCCAGGCGATAATGCACCGATGGCCTATATCGAACTGGTGGACAGGCCTCTAATCGAAGCTGTTGATGCAGAGGATGAAGAAGCGGTTTCTGAAGAGGATTAGACCGCAAAACCCACAGCGTCGAACAGCGAAAAACCCGATCTCCCTTGCGGTGCCATGGTGACCGAGAGCTGATCGGGTTTTTTATTGAACAGGATTAAGCATGACAACTTCGTTTCATCCGCCTTCGAGAACTCTCATGGGGCCAGGCCCGTCCGACGTATATCCGAGAATCCTCGAGGCACTCTCGCGGCCGACCGTTGGGCATTTGGACCCCGCGTTCATCAGAATGATGGATGAGCTTAAAAGCCTTCTGCAATTCGCTTTTCGTACGACTAACCAGTTAACGATACCGATTTCCGCGCCGGGTTCTGCTGGGATGGAATGCGTAATTGCTAATCTTGTTGAGCCAGGTGAAAAGGTCATTGTTTGCCAGAACGGTGTATTTGGCGGTCGTATAAAAGAGAACGTAGAGCGCTGCGGCGGTGTTGCGATCATGGTCATGGATGATTTTGGCAAGCCCATCGATCTTGAAAAGGTCGAAGACGCTTTCAAGAAGCATTCTGATGCGGTGGCGATCGCGTTTGTTCACAGTGAAACCTCCACCGGTGTTCGAAGTGACGCAGAGACTCTTTGCGCGCTGGCTCGAGCTTATGGGTGTCTTACAATTGTTGATGCCGTGACTACGCTGGCAGGTATACCACTCGAAGTCGATGCTTGGGGAATAGATGCAATTTACTCGGGCACGCAAAAATGTCTGTCTTGCGTTCCTGGGCTGTCTCCGGTCAGTTTTTCGCCACGAGCCGCTGAAAAGATCACAAAGCGTAGTAGCAGAGTTCAGAGCTGGTTTCTAGATACTAATCTGGTTATGGGCTACTGGGGGACGGATGCGAAACGCTCTTATCATCATACTGCTCCAGTTAATTCACTTTATGCTCTGCATGAATCCCTCGTTATTCTCGAGGAAGAAGGATTGGAAAAATCTTGGCAACGCCACCGGTTAAATCATCTTGCACTAGTGGCGGGGCTTGAAAGTCTGGGTTTAGAGTTTGTAGTCGAAGAAAATAGTCGCCTACCGCAATTAAACGCAGTCTCATTTCCAAAAAGTGTTGATGAGGCTGCAGTGCGTAGCACCCTGCTTTCTGAATACAGGTTGGAAATAGGAGCGGGTCTTGGCGCGCTGGCCGGAAAAGTCTGGAGAATCGGACTCATGGGTTATGCGAGTAACCCTAAAAACGTCAATCTCTGCGTTTCAGCCCTGGGAAAAGCCTTGAATGCACAGGGGCACCGTTGTGATGTCAGTCGGGCTGTGGACAAAATCGGACAAGTTTACTCGTGAGGAACCACTCAGCAGCTTTGTCCGCCGCAGCTGCCCTAAAAAGTAATGGTGACCTGTTCGCTCCCTCCTTATGTTGTTCCTGAATTTGTTGTGATTCTATGGTAAATGCCAGTACTCGATACTATGTCGAGCTCGTTATTATGTCTGCGATCTGGGGCTCGTCTTTTCTATTTCTGCGAATAGCGGCGCCTGAATTCGGTCCGTTCTTGCTTATACAGATGCGCGTGCTCACTGCGGTCATCGTCATGCTGCCTATTTGCGTGGCATTTGGAAAGTGGGGCGAATTAGTCGCTAACTGGCGCGTGATATTTATGGTCAGCCTCACGAATATGGCGGTACCGTTTTGCTTGTTTGCATTTGCCGCTCTTTCTATGGGGTCTGGTCTGCTTTCGATCATGAATGCGACTGTGCCGTTTTTTACTGCTCTGATAGGTTTTGCGGTGTTTGGACAGCGGCTCTCTTTGCTGTCCCTGCTTGGCATGGCAGTCGGTTTCACCGGAGTAATTGTCTTGGTTTTCGATCCGGACGCGATTGATATTGCGGAGGGCGGACTGCTTGCAGTTTGTGCTGCTTTGTGCGCTTGCTTTCTTTATGGGATGGCTATCAACCTCGTTTCAAGAAAGCTGATAGCGGTGTCCGGATTGGCAATCACTTCGGGTAGCTTGCTGTTTTCCTCTGTGTTGTTGGTGCCATTTTCAATACATTCGCTGCCGGATACCATGCCTTCCGCGTCTGTCTGGGCAGCGGTAACGGCGCTGGGTATTGGGTGTACGGGACTGGCCTATCTCATGTTCTACAGATTGATTGCGAAGATTGGTTCTGAGCAGACGATAATGACCGCCTACCTTATTCCGCTTTTCAGCCTGATGTGGGGTTATTTGTTCCTATCAGAAAGTATCACTTCATTCACTGTGCTGGGTTGCCTTTTGGTTTTGCTGGGTGTGGGGATGACGACTGGCAAGCTCTCCGGGCTGTTAAAACTCGCAACATCTTTGCGACGGGCTTCGGAAGCTTAATTCCTGCCCCCCCCGAACGCATTTTCAGATGGAATCTGGCGCGACATTGGGTTTCTCAATGCAGAGCGATCTTTATTAAGCGCTTGCCTATGCCCGGTTTTCGCCCTTATCAAAAGTTAGCCAAAAAAAATCCGACCACTCCGTGGGTGGTCGGATTTTTGACTTTCATGTGGCTAGTTAGTGACTACTATTGCCGGGAGCTGCAGCGGGCAGCGCCATAGCGGTCAACTTCGAACCTGTTTGAAGCATGACGTATTGGTGACCGTCGTGCGTCCACGTGCTCATACCGTAACGGCTCCTGCCGGGCACTTCAACAGCAGCTTCTGTTTCTCCGGTCGCTTTGTTGACAGCGTATAGCATAGGAGTCCCATCAGTTTCTGTGTCAGAGTAAATCAGCATAGTAGGTGTGACAGTCATGGGCACCAGTGCTCCGGTGCCCGTGTTGCCGACATCGAGATTGTTCTCGTCGATTACCCGCTGAACCCGGGCCGGTGTGTTGCCGGTTGGTACCATCCACTCATGCTCACCCGTGTTCATATTGATGGCCGTTATGCGGCTGTAGGGTGGCTTAAAGTATGGAATCTGTGCCGGATGCCTTGGCGAACCCGCGCCGGGACCATTGGCAAACTGCGCAAACGTAGTGCCAGTGGGCAGTTCATACTGCAGATCAGCCTCTTCACCCGGAACCAGCTGTACTGGGCTACACGCTGATCGCGATGAGACATACAGCATGCCGGTTGTCGGATCTGCTACGGCTGGTGCCGTAATATTCGCGCCGCCACCGCCCCCAGGACAGAACATGGCAGCCCTCTTACCGGACTCATGACCGCGCTGAATGGGAGGCAGGAAAAGCGGTCCCATCATATAGTCAGACATCGCGGAGATGGCTTGTTGACGGAGTTCGGGCGTCCAATCAACCAGGTCGCCAATCGAAATGCCTTGAATGTCAAATGGCGCCGGTTTTGTGGGAAATGGCTGCGTTGGCGAAAGCTTTTCGCCAGGCACAGTAGATTGTGGGACGGGTCTCTCTTCAATCGGCCATAGCGGCTCGCCTGTTAGTCTGTTGAACGCATAGACAAAGCTTTGCTTCGTTACCTGCATAACAGCTGGAATGTCTCTGCCATCGACGTTGACATCCATCAGAATCGGTGACATGGGATTGTCATAGTTCCAGATGTCGTGGTGAACCATCTGGAAATGCCAGGCTCTTTCACCGGTAGATGCATTCAGCGCTATCAAGCTGGTACCAAATAAATTGTCACCAGGGCGGAAGCCGCCGTAGTAATCAATAGTCGCCCCGTTGGTGGGGATGAAAACTAGGTTGTTTTCAACGTCAGCGGTGATCGGTGCCCAAGAAGACACATCTCCAGTCCATTCCCAAGCGTCGTTTTCCCAGCTTTCATGACCGTATTCGCCCGGACGAGGGATTACGTTGAATTTCCACTTGAATTCGCCACTGTTCTTGTCGTACGCAAGGATATCGCCGGGGATATTCTCAATACGTGACTGATGGTAGCCCTGTTCAGCAGAATTACCGACGATTATCGTGTCATTCACTATGACAGGTGGCGAAGATGCGGTGATATACCCGGTTTCCAGGGGCACACCGTCATAAGGATCAAAGGGGTGGCCAAGGTCCGCTAGTAGGTCAACTACACCGGTTTCTGGGAAACCCTCAATCGGAACAGGCTGTCCGAATCCTTCGAGTGGTGTGCCGGTTACAGCGTCCAGAGCAACCAGAAAGAACCCGGGAGTGATGATGTAGATGATCCCGCGGCCATTCACTTCATCATATCCGATGCCTTTTCCATAGTCGGCGCGCATTGAATATTCCCATCGCGCTGTATTCGGGAGTCTGTAGCTCCAAACGGTTTCTCCAGTCTTGGGATCGATAGCTACTACGTGACGGCGCGGGCCTGCCACGGTGTAGAGCATTCCATTGATGTAGCTTGGCGTTGCACGGCCGCTGCTTGCGCCCATGCTGGCTCCGTCCCACTCCCATACCACTTCAAGATCGTCGAAATTGTCGACGGTAATCTCGTCAGCCGGGGAGAATCGGGTGTGGCCGAAGTCATTACCGAGCGTAAACCACTCAACTGAATCCTGAGCCATCACGCTTGCGGAACAGGTCAGAATTAGGGCTGCCGTGGCGATCGGTTTAAAGCTTTGCAGGATAGTTCGTTTTGTTGTCATTGTAAGCCTCACTGAGATATAAAAAAATCCAGTTTTTAACTGCGTCGGGCTCACCGTTGCTTTTTCAAAACATTAGTAAAAACAACTGGTTGAGGCGCTTCGATCCGATCTTGAGGCGACGCGCCACCCATAGTCAAGTTACCGGAAGGGTTCGGCTTTGTCTATGGACAAATAAGGATCAATCTTTACATTAAGAGTGAAGGCAAACTGCCTACAGATCAGGCATTTGGAGATTCGCTGCAAGCACTTCGCAGGCTCAGTTTCCGTCTGTGTACTGGCTCGAGGCGGTCTTGTTAAGCACAAAACTGATTATCAGCAAGGGCCAGATACCAATGTGGATCATGACGTCGGCAGTGTTAAATACATAATTCCATAATGGGATTTGCTGAATATCTATAAAATCAATCACACTGCCGTAGATCAGTCGATCGGCAATATTGCTGGCTCCGCCTCCGACTACGAATCCAAAGCAGACGTACTCGTGGCGTTCCAATATTGGATTTATGATGAGGTAGGCTGTGACACATAACAGCAGGCCAATGCTGATCAGGCCAAAAAGCCATCCGGAACCTTGAGCTAGCCCAAAAACGCCCCCGAAGTTTCTCAGATGCGTAAAGTGGACAAACCGACTTAGCTCCAGCGTCGTGTTTTGAGGAATTGTATTATTAACCCAGAGACCGATCGCCTGACACAGCAGCAAGACGGATATGCTGATCACTAGGAAGATCAAGATATTGTGATAGCGTCGTTCCAAGGTCGGTACTCCCTTACTCCTGAGGGTAAAGCTAGAGCATATCATATGTTGCTTGCGCCAATCGGCGGAGCAGAACCGGCGATTTTCCGCATCTTACGTTTGGAGGTACAAATGCGCCCAAGCATGCATAAGGACTTTTGAGGCGATTTCTTTACTCAGCATAAGGCTGATCGGCGTACTGCAGGATTCGGTAATCACCCTCGGTATCAGCGCAGACGATGCTGTGCGCACAATTGTGCATCTGGGGTGGAGTCCAGAGTTGAGCCATGTGCCGCCCTTCGATGTGTGCGAGCACCGTTTTAATTAAGGCACCATGGCTTACTACTGCGACGAGTTGACCCGCATGATGAGAATATATGTCTTTGATAACCTCTAAGGCGCGTCTTTGTAGTTGAAAGAAAGTTTCGGCGTTGGGTACATCGAATTTATGGGGCTCGTGCCAAAAGTGCTGAAAGGATTGCGGCGATTCTGACTTCAGCTCGGCATACAACCTGCCTTCCCAATCACCCATCTTAATCTCCCGCAGGGAATCAAGATAAGTCACAGGCTTTTCCCAGTCAGGAAAGGCATGGGCCAAAGTTTGTCGAGTTCGCACACTGCTGCTG
>DORE01000239.1:0-615 GCA_003514305.1 Gammaproteobacteria bacterium
AACAATCAATTGAATCCGGCAACCAGTTTGAAAAGCGCTGCATAAGCACTTTGTAAGTCATCAATCGCCGCTTCGGTGTATTCCTGATAATGAATTAACTGAATTTCCGCCCAATACCAACTCAAATCGGAGACGATCTCATTTATTTCCGCTGTGTCCGCGGCTGCGAAGGCGACCTCGTAGTCGTCTATACGGTTGTGTAACTGATTGCGAAGGGCCGCAAGCCGCTCTTGCACGGGCGCAGCAAGACGCTCGTAATAATGACTGATCAGGTCCTCTGTCTCGGTGCCCTTGGTTGCGAGGCGGTCGACGCGATCTTCTCTAAAAAGCAGCAGAACCTCTTCTTCGGCTGCAAAGATGCTCCCGACGGATATGAGCCACAGAAAACCAGTTGTTTTACAGCAATTCATGGAATTGGTGCAAACGGGCTGGTGGAATAAACGAAGCCCGACGGAATGAACTGTCGGGCTTTTGTGCCAAAGGTCGATGACAATGCCTGCGGCAGCGACATAGGCCTCAATCGGACTGTGTCTAGTCGTCGCTGCCTGCTAGTGTGCGCTGTTCTCTCTCTCGTCGTTCCTCGAGCATAGCGTGATAACCTTCCTCGTCAAGATG
>DORE01000239.1:1019-2863 GCA_003514305.1 Gammaproteobacteria bacterium
GGCTGTATTGTCGTACCATTGTTTTAGTACTAGCACAGCGCCTGCAGGCAGCAGTGGTGCCACATCGGGCTCATAGATATGGCTGTGATGCCATGTGGCGCTCCAATTGGAGACCTGACTGATTTCTTCTGTGCGACCGGTTTCTGGATAAAAGATCTCCAGTGATGCCGCATTCATCCGAAGATGCCCGTGAGGCTGGAAACTGTCCAGTCGAATGGGATGATCGAAACTGTGGAAGCCCTGGGTCATCTGATAGCCATGAGGCGGGATAATTAAATCCTCCTGTTCCTCAATCCGATACAGAGCAAGGTCTTGCTTGTAAACTTCATTGGCCGTCTCATAATCATCGCCGTGAAACCACAGACCGATCTCTACAACATTGTCTTCGATAATGGTGCCTTGAGCCGTGGCGCCGACACCTCCCGGGAACATATGGATGCTCCATTGAATCATCGCCCCTTCGGGTAATGTTCTGCACACACCTTCTGGGACCATTTCTCCCCATTTGCCCATGGCATATTCTGTGAGCATGCCATACCGCTGGAGCTCGCCCTCTTCATCTTCCATCCAGACACTTGAATTGGCATGGTGAACTACTGCAGCCGCGTCGCCGCGTGGCTTCACCTGGACCGCCTTGATGCAGCGTGAAGCGGTCATGCCCGGATCTACGAATTCATTGCTCCAGAGATCATTGCCGTTCGCAGGAATATCGTACGAGCTGGAAGGCACGATCAGATCTGGCTGGCCAAGCTCAGCAGCAAAGTTCCATTCGTTAGGGTCTTTGACCTGTACCGGTGGTGGCGTATTTTCGGGGTCGCCCATTGGGGCGCCGGCTTCTACCCAAGCCACGATTGCATCGATTTCTGATTGCTCAAGTCGCCAGTCGCCGAGTAAATCCTGAATGCCGATATGCTGATCATAAGCATAGGGGGGCATTTCTCGATTGGCGACCCGATAGGAGATAAGCGGCGCCCAAGGGCGCACCTGGTCATAGTTTTCAAACGCCATCGGGCCAATTCCGCCCTCCTGATGGCAAACCACGCAGTTTTCATTAATGATTCGGCCAATCTCTCCATTGTAGGCCGGCTCGTGGCCGGATTGGGCGGTTGTCTCAGCAGCCCCTGCTAGCAGAGCAAGAGCGGCAATTCCTGACCAAGCTTTAGCGTTTCTCATATTTCTCTCCTTTGTGACCAGATAGTGTTGGATCGAAAACTGAATCTACTACTTTTTATTCTAGTGACAGAGTGTACTCCTTAAAACCCTAGTAAAAAAGTGGGAATGCGCTCTAAATTGGTGCGATTTTCACTTTTTTGCCGTGATTGGTCACGGGCCTATGATTTGGGATCTCAATAAGGTTTTTGCAGGCCTTGCCTCGAGTTTCGAGTCAGCCTCAGAGCTTTGCTTGTATTTCTTTTCAGAGTTAACCACGTATAAAAAAAGGCCGGTTGATGAACAACCGGCCTTTTTCTGTATGCCTTACTATATTGAGGTTCTAGTCGTCGCTGCCAGCCAGAGAACGTTGCTCGGCTTCAAGACGTTCGGCAAGAAGTTGGTCGTAGCCTTCTTCATCGAGATGCGTCACAGCAATCCATGCGTGCGACATTTCGTCACCAGTGCGTGATCCTCCATAAACCCATTGATCAGGATCAGGATTGTTGGGGTTATCGGCGGTGTTGTCGTACCACTGCTTGATCACCAGAACCTCGCCCGGTGCTAAGAGTGGTGCCACATCAGGCTCGTATATGTGGCTGTGATGCCACGTCGCGCTCCAGTTCGAGATCTGGCTAATGGATGTGGTTCGGCCGGTCTTGGGGTCGAACTTTTCAAGCGATGCTGCATTCATG
>DORE01000152.1 GCA_003514305.1 Gammaproteobacteria bacterium
CTTCGACGCCAAAGGGTTTACCCGAAGAGATGGAAATACACGTCTAATTCGCGCCCAAAAAGAGGAAATCTTCAAATGAGCATTATTGGGCTACTCAGAACGGTATCCGACCGCCTTGCATCCTGATCAATTCAAACAATGAAGTTTGACTGGCAAATGGGTGTAGCCTTTCACAAAGCTTGAGTAGACTCTCTTCGGCTGTCCGACAACCTCAACCATTCTGAAGCGCTGCATTATCTCTTCCCATAAGACACGCAACTGCATCTCTGCTAGACGGTTGCCCATACAACGATGAAGACCAAACCCAAAGGACAAATGCTGACGCGCTTTGTCTCGGTCAATGAGAAACTCATCTGCCCTGTCGATGACTTCGCTATCCCGGTTGCCAGACGCATACCACATCACTACTTTATCGCCTGCCTTAATTTGCTTGCCACCAAGTTCGGTGTCGACCAGAGCAGTGCGCCGCATATAGGCGAGTGGAGTTTGCCAGCGAATGATTTCGGAAACCATATTGGGGATAATGCTGTGGTTCGCTCGCAGCTTATCGTACTCTGACGGGTTTTCGTTGATCGCCAGGACGCCGCCGGAGATTGAATTCCGGGTGGTGTCGTTACCGCCCACAATCAAAAGGATAATGTTACCCAAATATTCCATAGGAGGCATATTTTTGGTGGCCTCACCGTGGGCCAACATAGAAACCAGGTCATTTCCTGGCTCAGCGTTCACCCGCTCATTCCACAAGCCAGTGAAAACCTGAAGACACTCCTCCATCGCCACCCAGCGTTCTTTATCTGAAGACAAGACGCCTGCGCCGGGGATTGCCGTGGCGGCATCAGACCAAAACGTCAATTTATGCCGGCTCTCAAACGGAAAGTCGAACAGCGTCGCTAGCATCTGAGTTGTGAGCTCAATGGAAACATCCTTAACCCAATCAAACTCTGTTTCCAGAGGCAAGCCGTCAAGAATATTGCAGACCCTCTGACGAATCAGATGTTCCAGCCGCTTGAGATTAGCGGGTGCGACCACCGGTTGTGCGATTCGCCGCTGCTCATCATGTTTAGGAGGATCCATAGAAATAAAGCTCGGCAACGTATACTCATCATAGGTATCAACAATGCCAATGGTCGGTTCTGACGAGAAGATATCAGGCGAGGTGTCGACATGCATGATATCGTTGTATTTGGTGATCGACCAGTAAGGGCCGACTGCCGAATTGGCGCAGTAGTGGACAGGATCCTCCAGACGCAGGCGCTCCATGAAAGGGAGAAATTCATTGGCCTGCCATATTCCGGGATGCGAAAGATCAATTTTTTCAATCGGCATGCTCCAAGGGTCTTTTCCCACCATGCTCCATTTACTGTGATCGTCCGAATTGTTTTTCATCTTAATTTCCGTCAAACGTCTACGTCTTGCAATCTCCGCCTCAGAACTGGAACTCGGGCATGGTAACAACCAATCCGTCCAATTTTTCGGTCACTTGAATCTGACAAGAAAGCCGAGAGTTGTCCTTTCGATCAGTACTGATGCTGAGCATAGCCTCTTCCATCGGGTTGATTACACCCGTTCTCTCAAGCCAATCCCGGTCAACATAAACATGACAGGTAGCACACGAGCATGCTCCACCGCAGTCGGCATCAATATTTGGCACTCCATTGCTGACCGCTACAAGCATGACAGAAGCGCCTGGACTAGTTTCGACATCGTGTTCCTGGCCGCAATGCTCTATGAATTTAATCTTCACCATGAAATCTTGTACCCCTTAGCTTCGAGCGGGCTACGATATCAAGATGTGTAGCGCAAAAAAAGTGGACGCTGCGCCTCCGTGCGCAGAACGGTAATTCCATTGCGAATCATAGACAGTGAGCTTAGGATCCTGCACTCACTAATGACGACCCTCTGGCCTATGCGTCTCGATCTTACCCTTTCAATGTCCTTAAAAATGCGCTATTTCTCAATATTTTAAAAGACCTTTAAAGAACACAGAAACATCTAGCCTAGTGTTGGAGCTATTTAGATTCGAGTGATTAAACGTTCACCATGATAAGAGTGAACCGATACATGAATGACGAAATCCTTCAGCGCATCGCCTGGTTATTTACGCACTGACGCACCCAAAAACTATTAAGCTAAGACCCTGACGGCCAGATTCGCATAACCTATGTCAGAAATCCTCGTCCAAAGTAGCATTTTATTGCTCATACTCGCCTGCATTTTTGGCTTTTTCACCGCTTACGAAGCCTGCGCAAACGACGTCGCCAACGCGATTGGCCCTCTCGCTGCAGTGAACGGAGTAGTGCAGAAAAGTGGCGTGTTCACCGTCCAATCCGAACTACTGCTATGGATTCTTCTCCTCGGTGGCGGCGGTATTGTTGTGAGACTCTCAACCCTTGGTTATCGCGTGATCGCAACGTTCGGCCGTAACATTACTGAACTGGCTCCTAGCAGAGGTTGCACAGCAGAATTGGTACCGGCGACCACTGTAGTGATCGCCTCATGAACCGGAATTCAAGTCTCCACAACTAACACACTCGTCGGGGCTGGGCGCGGGCTTGGCTATAGGCTTGGGCGCCCTTGATTTGAAGGTGGTTGGCAAAATCTTCTTTTCCTGGATCGTGACCCTTCCGTAAGCGCGCTTTTTTCCATCGTCTTTTTCTTTTTGTTTAGAGCCATTTTTAGCTAAGCTTGCTTAACGCATTCGCTAATGAAGTGCTGAGGTGCAAGCGTCTCCGACCAAAAAAAAATGCCACGCGTCAAACTCCAAACTCATTCCTACGCACTAGTTCTTGTTAGCGCATGCTTATTGCTGGTTCTGTCCTCTGGTTATCGAGCAGGATTTGGACTCTTCATGATGCCATTGTCTGAGGCCAGAGCATGGGGACGAGACGTATTCGGCCTTGCACTGGCGGTCCAGAACTTGTCGTGGGGCGTGTGTGCGATACTTGCTGGGGCAATGGCCGATAAATACGGTACCCTGAAAGTGCTACTCGGCGGCGTCGTAATTTACGCAGTCGGTATGGTGTGCATGTCAGTATCGAGCACGGAAGCTCAGATCATTAGCACCGCTGGCCTTCTTGTCGGTGCAGGCATTGCAGGCACTTCCTTCGGTATCGTCCTTCCCGCAATCGTCCGGGCGGTCCCAGAAGAAAAACGTGCCTGGGCTCTGGGCATTGGGACTGCTGCTGGAAGTTTTGGGCAGTTTTTAGTCGTACCTGCTATAGCATCCGTGGTGGAACTATTCGGTTGGATGCACTCCTTGCAGTATCTTGGACTCAGTGCATTTCTGATGGCACTCTTCTGTATCCCCATGTCGAAGTTTGGCGGGGCAAATGAGACTGCGCAAGGAGATACCGAAGCTTTCATCAGCCTAAAAGACGTCGCCTTGAAAGCTTGTTCAATAAAATCCTATCGCCTGTTGCTTTTCGGGTTTTCCGTGTGCGGATTCCATGTCGCCTTCATTACTGTTCACATGCCCGGTTATGTCGTTGATCTGGGCTTTCACCCGCAGATTGGTGCCTGGAGTATCAGTCTGATTGGCCTTTGCAATGTGCTCGGGGCCTACTACGCCGGGGTTCTGAGCGGCACCAATTCCATGCGGGCATTGCTAACCGCTATTTACCTCGGGCGTGTGGTAGTAATCACTTTGTTCTTAGCTTTGCCGATTTCTGTTCTAAGTATCATGATTTTCAGCGCAGGTATGGGGTTTCTGTGGCTGGCAACTGTCCCCCCGACATCTGGATTGATTGCGCTGTTTTTTGGTACCCGATACATGTCCTTTCTATACGGCATTGTGTTCCTCAGCCACCAAGTGGGGAGCTTCGCTGGTGTGTGGCTTGGAGCTTGGCTTTACGAACAGTACGGATCTTATAATGGCATATGGTATTCTGGCATCTTCCTGGGAATTGTAGCAGCCCTGCTGCACTGGCCCATTGAGGAAAAAGATTATTCGGAGTGCCT
>DORE01000007.1:0-3452 GCA_003514305.1 Gammaproteobacteria bacterium
ATCAATGCGGCCGAAATAATTGAAATTGCACTTTTCCGTAGACATTTCATTGAACTTTTCCTCAAAGGTGCTGAAGAGGCGGCTATGAATAGCCCCCTTTGCTCTGAAACCGATTTTTCCTGACCATTCTGACTTAAATGTGTAATACCAAATAGACAACGACACTTTTAGCTAGTTGCTCAGGTTGTCCCTGGTTGATGCCAAACAGCATGCCTAATAAACCTAACACCAATTTATTCTATTATAATAAAAAGTGACACGAAGGAACGTTACAGTCTTTGTCAGCAAATACCGAGAGCAGGCGCTAAAAAACAAGTCCAAGTCCTTTGAACCCGCCCAGGAAGCTTTCCTCGGCGGTAGTGAAGCAAAGCCATCAGCGGGCTCTGGTCTGCGGTTAACCTGAATCGCAGGCCGTCCGCAGTATTGGAGCTTAATCCAGAGATTGATCAGGCCGCAGCGAGCGCCTGATCAAGGTCTGCAAGGATGTCGTCAATGTGCTCAATGCCCACGCAGATTCGCAGCGTCTCAGGTCTCACGCCAGCCTGTATCTGCTCTTGCTCAGTAAGCTGTCGGTGCGTAGTTGACGCAGGATGACAGGCCAGAGTTTTCGCATCTCCGATATTCACCAACCGTTTGATCATTGCGAGCGCGTCATAGAATTTTACACCAGCTTCGAAGCCCCCTTTAATGCCAAACGTCAGTAGTGAGGACGGCGTCCCGCCGCAGTACTTGTTCGCTAATCTATTATACTTATCCGAATCTAGGCCTCCGAAACTAACCCAATCGACTTTGGTATGACCTTTAAGGAATCTGGCCACGGCAAGGGCGTTCTCGCAGTGCCTCTCCATGCGAAGACCAAGCGTTTCAAGTCCTTGCAAGAGCAGGAACGCGTTGATCGGGGACAGTGCCGAACCAGTATTCCGCAAGGGCACGGTGCGGGCCCGTCCAATGAACGCCGCTTCACCGAGTGCTTCCGTGTACACTACACCATGGTAGGAAGGCTCAGGCTCATTCAGTTCAACATACCTCGCCGCATGCTCCGCCCAAGGAAATTTTCCCGAGTCCACAATCACACCCCCAATGGAAGTGCCATGTCCCCCGATATACTTAGTAAGTGAATGGACCACAATATCTGCGCCAAATTCAATAGGATTACATATAGCGGGTGTGGCCACGGTATTATCTACGATTACAACCACACCGTACTTGTGAGCCGCATGGCAAATAGGCTCAAGATCAGCAATGTTCCCAGCAGGGTTACCGATAGTCTCGCAGTATACAGCCTTAGTTTTATCGTCGATCAGCTTTTCAATTGCCTCTGGTGAATCATCCTCAGCAAATCGGACCTCGATGCCTTGGCTGGGCAGCATGTGCGCGAAAAGTGTGTAGGTTCCACCATAAAGTTGCGGTGTAGAGACAATGTTATCTCCCGCTCTGGCGATAGTCAGGATAGCGTAGTTGATCGCTGCCATGCCTGAGCCCACGGCCAGTGCCGCAATTCCTCCCTCCATGGCGGCGATACGCTGTTCAAGCACATCGTTAGTCGGATTCATAATCCGCGTGTAGATGTTACCGGGCACCGCGAGATTGAATAGATCGGCCCCGTGCTGAGCGTCATCAAACTCATAGGCAACTGTCTGAAAAATAGGAACGGCTACCGACTTGGTTGTAGCATCAGTTTCATAACCGCCGTGAATGGCAATTGTATCTTTCTTCATCATTCCCTCTCTTGGAATAAGACATAGTGCATTAAACTGCGTACTTTAATCAGGCCTCACTTCTGACGGTTGCTGGCATCTTTTACTGATATCAGCAAGTAATCTAAGAACATACCTCTCAGCCTCTGATGCGGATACTTTTGAGACATCCACAATAAAAAACCCGATCAAGCAATGCTAAATCGGGTTTAAAAAACACTCCGTTTTAGCTGGTATTTGTAAAGCACCCCGCAATAAGGACTAAATCGGTGCGACCTGATGATGTATTAAAATTAGATGCAAAGTCAACCCGTCTTTAAAAATTCGGCCCGCAAAAAATTGCGCCCGGGTCAGACCGGCCGTCTGCTAGCCTCGTAAACCACAAGCGAGAGGAATCGGGCTCAAACTGCCTCATATGAGCCAGAAACTCATATGAATAGGCCTGCTCAGCCAAATATTAGGAGAATAGCAATGGCTAGCTGCTCAGCGCTTTTATGGCGACCACCAAGGCGTCGAGATCGCTCAAACTCGTGTATACATTTGGCGTAATCCGAACTCCTTTTACGCCAGGCCGGTTGATTGCCGCAGTATAGATCCGATGTTCTGCCATCAATCGATCCGCAAGTTCAGCAGGATCCATGGACCTGACACCCACATTTCCTATTCCACCATGCCGAGTCATCTCGACTGGCGTATTGATTATCACTCCAGGCAAATTTCTGAGTTTACTGGTCCAGTAGTGTTGCAAATACGATAGTCGCGCTGCTTTACGCTCTAGGCCGAGCGTGTTTTGGTACTGAATTGCGTTCAAAATAGCCAAATCTGTATGAACCGGATGAGTTCCAATGTGATTCAACCTGCGCATGTCATTTGGCTCGAGATCACGCTCGGCAAAAAGGGGCCAGATCTGATCAATTTTTTCCTTCTTAACATAAAGCATGCCGGAACCAAGTGGTGCGCTTAACCATTTATGCAGGCTGGTGCCGTAGTAATCACAGCCCAGATCAGACATCTGAAAGGGTACGTGAGAATAGGCGTGCGCACCGTCTACCATCACTTCAACTCCCCGCTCATGAGCCATATCGACAATTTCGCGCACTGGAAGTACTTGGCCGGTAATGTTGATCATGTGAGAAATCATGAGAAGGCGAGTCTTGTCGGTAAGTACGGATGCGTATAGCTCAACCAGCTCATTATCGTCGTGCGGGTGGTTAGGCACCGAGACTCGCCTATTGACTATGCCGTAGCGGCGTTCCATCAACTCGAAATGATTGAGCATAGCGCCATAATCCTGCTCTGCCATTACCGCTTCATCGCCTGCCTGCCAATCGATTCCGCCGATCACCAGATCCAGTGATTCAGTGGTATTGCGCGTAATCGCCACTTCCTCTGCATTACAGCCAACAATAGCTGCCACCGCGTCAGCCACCTTCCTCTTATTTTCAAATTGCATGGTTCTCATGTAGTAGGAACCCTCATAGTTGACCGCCCGCATATGGTCTATGAGGTCGTCCAGTGTCTGCTGCGGAAGAAAGCAGTAATATCCATTTTCCAGATTGATATAGTCTGGCTTAATCCGATAGTCATCCCGTACTTTACGCCAGAATTCTTCATCAGCTGCCAAGGTCGTAACTGGCACATGTTCCACCGCCGCCACAGCCTGCTGAAGACGAACAAATCCAGCCGACAGTGCCGCACTCATTACGCCGATGTTTTTAATAAATGATCGTTTGTTCATAAAACACCTTCTGACTC
>DORE01000007.1:3854-18481 GCA_003514305.1 Gammaproteobacteria bacterium
CTCGCTTAAGTCCGCTTTGCTGACTCCCCGCATGCGGGCTTTCAGACTAATGGGATTTCGGGGCAAGCGCAAAGATAAATTAGGTTATTCAGGGCAAAAACGTGCGCTCATTCCAGTGCAATTTGTAAGCGGGTGTCGGTCCGTATAAGCTAGCTCCCTAGGCACTCACGGCAACCATATCAGCACCGGTCGGCGGCATTGGCATAACTATCTCAACCAAAGAAAAAAAGGATTTACTATGCAAGCACTGATGATGCAGTCCCAGCTCATGATTTCATCTATCCTAACTCACGCGGAAAAAAACTTTCCTGACGTTGAGATGGTCTCCGTCACAGTTGACAATCCTCGCCATCGACAGAACTACAAGACCTTCGCGAGGCGCTGCCGGCAGCTCGGCAACGCGCTCTCTTCTCTGGGCGCGGCATTTGGCGACCGAGTTGGCACGCTTGCCTGGAACGATTTTCGCCATATGGAACTTTATTACGGCATTTCCGGTAGCGGTATGGTCTGTCACACAATAAACCCAAAGCTGTTCCCCGAGCAGGTTGCATACATTATTAATCATGCGGAAGACAAGATTCTTTTCGCAGATGTTTTGGTGATGCCGCTGCTAGAAGCTCTGAAAGAACACCTGAGCAAGGTTGAAGTCATTGTCGTAATGACTGACTTAGCCCATATGCCTGATTCCACACTACCAAATATCCTTTGCTATGAAGAACTACTAGCTGGGCAATCTGACGATTTCGACTGGCCTGAGTTTGATGAGAATACAGCCAGCGGGATGTGTTATACGTCAGGAACAACCGGCAACCCAAAAGGCGTCGTCTACAGCCATCGCTCAACGCTTCTCCACGCCCTCGCAGGTTCACTGCCTGATGTGACGGCCGCTTCAAATGTGGAAACAACCCTTCCAGTGGTGCCCATGTTTCACGTCAACGCCTGGGGAGCTCCCTACGCGGCATTAATGGTTGGCATGAAGCTCGTTCTGCCTGGACCAAAGATGGCTGATGGAGAAGCGCTAACCGACTTAATGAACAGCGAGAAGGTGACATTTAGCTCCGGCGTTCCAACAATTTGGCTCGCTCTACTTGATTACCTTGAGAGAAACAATCTGACGGTACCAAGCCTCTCGAGAGTCAGCGTCGGTGGTGCCGCCTGCCCACGAGTCATCATCGAACGCTTTCGATGCCAGCATGACTGTTCTGTTGTGCAAGGCTGGGGCATGACTGAAACCAGCCCGCTGGGCACAATTTTCAGCCTGAAAAAAGGCATGGAGGACTACAACGAAGAGCAAATAACAGAAATGCAGCTACTGCAAGGTCGTGGTGTTTTCGGCATTGAGATGTGCATTTTCGATGCTGACGGCCGCGAGCTCCCCTGGGACGGTGAAACATCAGGCGCCCTGAAAGTAAGGGGCCCTTGGGTGGCCAAAGGCTATTATGGGATCTCTGATGTGCCAGGTGATGAGGAATGCCCTGTCGATGAAGCCGGCTGGTTTGATACGGGCGATGTTGCAAGCATCAGTCCGGACGGCTTCCTGAAAATAACTGACAGAACAAAAGATGTTATTAAGTCAGGGGGAGAGTGGATCAGCTCGATAGAGATTGAGAATGCGGCCGTAAATCACGAAGACATTGCGGAAGCCGCCGTCATCGGCCGTTACCATCCAAAGTGGACAGAACGCCCCTTGCTTATATGCGTAGTACAAGACGGTAAATCTCTGAGCAGCCAGGAAGTGCTTGCTTATCTGAAAAACAAACTGCATAAGATGGCAGTACCGGACGCAGTCGAATTTATCGACGAACTGCCCCATACAGCGACCGGCAAAATCAACAAACTGGGTTTGAGAAAAATCTTCGAACACTACGAATTTCCAGTCACCTGACGTAGCAACTCCTCGACGGTGAGAGTCAATCAGATCGGCAGGCATGGTGACCACGACTTTCGCAGAGGAGGCGCTTTAAAAACAATTGAAAGCATCACCGCCGATTATTTATTTTGCACGGCAACAGTTTTGGCATCAGCCTAATATCTGGGCTACCAGTCGAACTGTAAAAAAAATAGGCATTGTTGGAAATTAGCAAACAATCCCAGAAGACGCGGCGTTAGACGCAAAGGCGATCGCTCAAAATGAAGGGAAAAACAAACGATAGAACCGAGTGATCACTGTAAAATTTTCACAGGATGTCGTCGCGCGATCTCCACCAGTTCTTCATGAACCGTCTTGCCCTTCGGTGCAGTCAACTTGGGGAACGTATATATATCCTTGACTGACTTCACCAAAAACTTTATCGCGATAGCCTGCTTGATACAGTCCGGCAATATACAGGCACACAATGGCATCAAGGACATCTTCGTTGTGCTTCAGCGCGCCTCCCCTCAGTTCAAAAATTCGGGCCGGGCTGAAGCGAACCCTGAATTGTTCAGGTACCTGCAAGGCAAGCACCGGAGATGATTCGAGGCGGAGCAACATCTTCGCTAACCGAGCCTGCCCGACGCGCTTTTGACTGACGCTTCCCTTTTTATAAAGGAGGCGCTCTTCAAGTCGGAAAATTTCAATCAGCGCCGGATGCGGATAGCATTCAAGCTGCCAGCGCCCTTCCCTGTCGCCAAGATGGCTGAACCCTTGAGACTGCAGCCAGTCTCCGAGCGCGACTCCATCAGAATCAGGATAACGCGACAGGTTGGTCGCATGACAACCGGCCTTGCGCCCTCCGTATTCCCGCGTGAGCTGATTTTCACAGAGGCGCCGGCCCGTCGAATTGGTTACAACCGTAGGCCCATCAATCGTCACACCATGCAGCTGCTTCGTCGCCGATAGGCCAGACGTGATTCCCTCCACACCATAAAGGTCAGTAAGCAGCTTTTTTAGGGTTAGCGTTCGGCCGCTCATCCTGCCAACTGCGATCGCAGTGGGATTGCGAGTGCTTACCCAAGCTAGATCAATACCAGCGAGAATTTTGGACAATTTGATTAAAACCTTATCCCGAAAAAATACCCATGATCGTTCACACGGAGTTTAATCATGATCAAGTGAATCCAGTGGTAGAGTTAAGGTTACTAACAGGTTCGGCTCATTGACCAGTTGCGCAATTCTCAGGTCAACTGCGGCGCTTGCAAGAACACACAAGCCGACAAAAGCATTCGCAGACCTAGTGGTAGTGCCAAAACTCAGGTGAACATGATTTTCCTTTGTTGTCCACGCGTCGAATTTCTCTGCTGAAAAAATGATCTCAGAAAATTGCCTAAGCAGTTGATTACAATTTATTGCCGAATCGGTTTACAGATAGGCAATTCCCCGCTGCTAGAGCAAATCCGCAAGTCCAGCCCCTCCCTGCTATCGTATTATCAGACATGGCACAACCGAGCACAATGCAAGCCGAGACCATTACGCTTGACGCCTCCGCCGAGCCGGACGCTTTGGGGTTTTTCCACCCCTGCACGCGGGCGTGGTTCAACGAAGCTTTTGCGAATCCTACCCGAGTACAGTCAGAAAGCTGGCCCTCTTTGCGACACGGCATAAGCTCTCTCATGCTCGCGCCGACAGGTTCAGGCAAAACTCTGGCGGCTTTTCTGGCAGCCCTTGATGGACTACTTTTTGGCGAAAATAGTTGCGAGCCAGGTGTAAAGGTCATCTATATCTCACCGCTGAAGGCGCTTGGCGTTGATGTCGATCGGAATCTCCGAGCACCGCTGGCCGGGATCTCCGCCGTTGCTGCTAGAGAGGGCGCCGAGCACCACTCCGTCACTGTTGCGATCAGGTCAGGGGACACTGCGTCACGCGAGCGTGCTCGCATGCTCAAAAAACCTCCTGACGTGTTGATCACGACACCTGAGTCGCTCTATCTGATGCTTACCTCCCGGGCTCGCGACATTCTGCAGAGCGTAGAAACGGTCATCATCGACGAAATCCATACCATGGTGCCCACCAAGCGTGGGGCGCATCTTTTCATTTCTTTGGAGCGTCTCGAACAGCTGCGCCGCCAGCATCTACCCGGCATTAAGCCAACTCAAAGAATTGGCCTGTCAGCAACCCAGCGGCCGCTTGAGGAAATCGCGCGGCTTTTGGGCGGTATTGAAAACGATGGGCTTGGACAACGGCAGCCACGTGCAGTCAAAATCATTGACGCCTCTGAAAAGAGGCCCCTTGAGCTGACTATATGTATGCCCTTGGGTGATCAGGTTGACCAGCCCGCCGATGAGTTTAATGTTGTTGGCAACGCCGCAACCTCGCCGGTCCCTGCATCTATATGGCCTGCCATTTACCCGCGCCTCGTGGCTCTGATCAGTGATCACCGATCGACGATGATTTTTGTTAACAGCCGTCGCCTAGCCGAACGGCTCGCCGCCAGTATCAATGAAACCGCGGATCAAGACTTAGCGCGAGCGCACCATGGTTCGATGTCCAAAGACATCCGCATGGAGGTGGAGGACAGATTGAAGCGAGGAGATCTGCGAGCGATTGTCGCAACTTCGTCCATGGAGCTTGGCATCGACATGGGCGCAGTAGATTTGGTCATTCAGGTAGAGGCGCCGCCATCAATTTCTTCCGGGCTCCAGCGCATTGGCCGTGCAGGTCACAGCGTAGGGGCGGTTTCAAAAGGCATCGTTTTCCCAAAGTATCGGGGCGATCTGCTCTCGGCAGCAGCAGCAGCGCAACAGATGCTGAACGGCCAGGTAGAAAGCTCGGCATACTTGCGAAACCCTCTGGATGTTCTGGCACAACAAATTGTAGCCATGGTGGCAATGGATGAGTGGGAAGTTGAGGCGCTTTATCAGACGCTGCGATGCGCCGCGCCGTTTGCTGAACTGCCGAGGGCGTCGTTTGAAGAGGTGCTAAATTTACTATCTGGACGATATCCCAACGATAATTTTTCAGGCCTGAAAGCGCGCATTACGTGGGATCGAATAAATCATCGATTGATTCCCAGACGCGGCGCTCAGCGCACTGCCATTCTTAATGCAGGCACGATTCCAGACCGAGGACTCTACGGCGTATTTCTGCTAGGTGGCAGCGAATCAAAAAGCCGCGTTGGCGAGCTGGATGAAGAGATGGTCTTTGAACTGCAGGTTGGCGAAGTATTCCGGCTCGGTGCCTCGATGTGGCGCACACTGGAAATTAACAAAGACCAAGTTCTGGTTGAGCCAGCCCCAGGGGAGCAGGGTAAGATGCCGTTTTGGCGTGGTGACGGAATCGGCCGGCCGCTTGAATTCGGCCGGGCGATCGGCGCTTTGACCAGAAAACTCTCGAAAGCCTCGAGAGCAGATGCACAGAAACTTTTGACTCATGACCATGCACTTGAACCAGAGGCAGCCGACATTCTATACGATTATGTCGCTGGCCAATTCGAAGCAGCCGGTGACGTCCCCTCTGACGAATGCATCATCGTCGAAAACTTTATTGATGAAGTGGGAGATTGGCGCGTTGTTCTGCAGTCGCCTTTCGGCGCCCGTGTCCATGCGCCCTGGGCCATGACAGTCGCTGCACAACTCCGCGAAAGATTTTCCGAAATCGACGTAGTCTGGTGCGATGATGGCATCGTCTTTCGCGTCCCCGAATCTGATTCCCCTCCAGACGCCGAGTGGTTCATTCCTGATCCGGAATCGCTCGAAGAAGATATAGTCCGCGCACTCAGCGATACGTCCTTGTTCGCTGCTCGCTTTCGCGAAAATGCAGCCAGAGCTCTTCTACTGCCCCGCCGTTTTCCAGGCCAACGAACTCCGCTGTGGTTGCAGCGCAGAAAGTCGGCGGATTTGATGCATGCCGCAAGCCAGTACCCCAGCTTTCCGATGATTCTTGAGACTTATAGGGAGTGTCTGCGGGACGTTTTCGATATCGACGGGCTGAATCAGCTGTTGGAGGAAATACGCAGTCGCCGGGTCAGAGTGCACCCCGTGATCAGCGATTCGGCCTCACCTTTCGCTCAAACCGTGCTGTTCGACTTCACCGCTAGTTTTATCTACGACGCCGATGCCCCGCTCGCCGAGCGTCGCGCGCAGGTCCTTTCTTTAGACCACGCTCAACTCAAGGAGTTGCTAGGCAGCGCTGACTACCGGGAGCTTCTTGACCCGGAAGCCATCACCGCGATCACGCTTAAGCGCCAGTTACTTGAGCGCCCTTATGTCAAAGATCTAGATGACGTCCATGACCTGCTTCTGGCACTCGGAGACTTGAGCGTCGACGATATCTTCGACCGCACAAATCAAGACCAGCAGCCAGCCCTCGACTCGATGCTCAGCGAATTGACCAGAGCGCGGCGCGTTATTCAAATCAGAGTGGCGGGAAATCCCCGTTTTATCGCCGCAGAGGATGCAGCCCGCTATCGAGATGCCCTCGGCACCGTTTTGCCGATGGGGCTGCCCGCGGCACTGCTCGAACCTTGTCAATCTCCTTTGCAGGATCTGGTTTCCCGTTATGTCCGAACGCACGGCCCATTCGAGCCAGCTGAGATTGCACAACATTTCGGCCTCGGCATCGATGTCCTGCGTAAGGCACTTAACGAACTCTCGACAACAGGAAGAGTACTTGAGGGGGGTTTCACGCCGAGCAGCACGCATCGCGAATGGATTGATCACGATGTGCTCAAACAAATCAAGCGACGTTCGTTGGCAGGATGGCGTCAACAGATCGAAGCAGTAGATCACAAAAAGTTCGCGTCATTCATCGCGGAATGGCAGTTTATTAGCAAACCGAGGCGCGGAATGGACGCGCTTTATGACACTTTAGAGCAACTGCAGGGGGCGCCACTGCCCGCCTCCGTTCTGGAAACCGAAATCCTGCCGGCACGCATCGACGGATACAGGGTGGGGCAAATAGATGAGCTCTTTCTCTCAGGAGAACTGTTGTGGCGAGGGATCGAACCAATTGGTAGCAACGACGGGCGAATTGCCATTTACTTTGCGGAAAATTATCCCCTGCTGGCACCCAAGCCAAGCCCCATCGAAAGCGAACTTGCGGTGCGCGTCCATCAATTTTTAGGCTCCAGAGGTGCGCCATTCTTTGACGACATCGTCGACGCAGTCGGAGGCTTTCAAAATGACATTCTCGAAGCACTGTGGGAACTGGTGTGGAGCGGTAATGCAGGAAATGACAGCTTCGCTCCACTTCGTGCCCGACTGGGCGTTAAAGACAGAAAGTCAAGAACACGACGCGGGCAGCAGCGAATGAGGCCGCGAAGAAACACCCGTCTCCCGGGCAGCGAAGGACGATGGACTCTGTTCGAGCGGGTCGGTTGGGAGCAACCCTCGGTGACTGAAGCGAGAACGGCTCAGGTACAACAACTGCTTGAGCGCTATGGAGTTATGGTGAAGGAAGCGCTGACGAAAGAAGGAGTCACTGGCGGATTCTCCGGTATCTATCCCGTACTCAAAGCAATGGAAGAGGCCGGTCGTATTCGGCGAGGTTATTTTGTAGAAGGTCTTGGCGCCAGCCAGTTCGCTGTTCCGGGAGCTGAAGATCGAATGCGCAATACTGCCGATTCAATCGACCCTGTCTTACTGTCCGCAACAGATCCCGCCAATCCCTATGGTGCACTTCTACCATGGCCTGCTGCGGCAACAGGCGGTAAGCGCTGTGCCAGAGTCGCCGGGTCTCGTGTAATATTATTCAACGGCGATCTGATTGCATACATCGCCAAAACCGGCGAGAAAATCACGACATTTATCCCGCCGGATGAGCCAACGCGCGGAAGCTGTATAAAAGCATTGCTTGCTGGTCTAAGATTGGCGGCAAGAGGGCGAAAGCTGATCCACCTTGACTCTGTTGACGGCAAAGCTCGTGCTGAAGATTCAATTCACGCGGCCTTGCTTAGCGACGGATACCAGCACGGTTATCGTGGTTACTCCCACCGAAGCTTAGAGGCCTCACAGAGTCATGCCTGAAGGAGACACGCTTCATCGGGTAGCACACCAAATTACCGAGCAGCTCTGCGGCAAACGCATAGAGACCTCCCGAGGCAAACCCGAATTGCCGAAAGCACAAGAGCTGGTGGGCTGCATCCTGCAAACAGCTGATGCGAGGGGAAAACACCTGCTACTGGACCTGGATAATGGCATCACCGTTCATTCGCACCTTGGCATGACTGGCTCCTGGCATATTTACCCTCGCGGAGAGCGCTGGCGGAAACCCGCTTACAGAGCTGCGCTCGCCATGCGCTTTAGCAGCCACGATCTAATTTGCTTTAGTCCCAAGCTCATCGAAATAGAAAGCAGCACCAGAATTCGAGGTCGTACACTGCTCACCCGACTGGGACCGGATTTACTGGCGGACCAATTTGACGAAGACGCAGCTATCGCTAGGTTACACATGAGTGGTCACATCCCACTCGGAGAAGCGCTGATGAATCAGCAGCTAGTGGCTGGCATCGGGAATGTCTACAAGTCCGAGATCATGTTCATGAACCGGCTCAATCCCTTCAAGCCACTGTCTAACCACGATGAAGAAACGTTGCGGCTGTGCCTGCGGAGTGCGAGGCACTACATGCGGCGAAACCTTGAAGGCCTTCGCCGCAAATTTCGCGGTACGACCCTTGGGGACAGGCTATGGGTATACCGTCGCCGGGGGATGCCTTGCCTGGAATGTTCAAGTCCTATTGCTATGCGGCGACAGGGAGAGACGGCGCGATCGACCTATTATTGCCAAATCTGTCAGGGAACCGATAGATGATGCCTGAATTAGTATGGTTCAAACGCGATCTTCGCATCACTGATCACTCGCCGCTGTTCGCTGCAGCAAAGCGAGGTAAAGTAATCTGCCTTTACATCTATGAACCCGACCTGATTGGCGCAGAAGACTTTTCGCAGCGCCATCTGCTCTTCATCAATGAATCCCTTACTGAGCTAGATCACGGTTTACGCGCGCTTGGCAGTCGACTGCTGATTAGGTGCGGAAACGCGGTCGACGTCCTCAGCGGTCTGCAGGAAGAAGTCGGGTTTAACTGCATTCGGGCTCATCAGGAAACGACTAACGCCATCAGCTACAAACGCGACCAGGCAGTAAAAAAATGGGCACGGTCATCAGGGATAGCCTTTATCGAATATCGTCAGCAAGGCATTGTGCGAGCGATGGCCAGTAGAGATGGCTGGGCGAAACAATGGCAGGGATTTGTGAGTTCTCCCCTCGTCAGTCGTCCAACGCAAGTCGTCAACGGCGGAGCTGAGCTGATAAGCCTCGGTATACAGTCTCCTGAAAGCTTTGCGGTGAAAGACGATGGATTGACCAGCAGACAAACAGGCGGGGAGAGCGAGGCAATAAACTTACTCAACAGTTTTATATCGGAACGGTCACAGAAGTATCTGAAAGGCCTTTCCTCGCCGCTAACCGCATGGGACAGCTGTAGCCGGCTGAGTCCTTACCTGACGTACGGCAATATTTCGCTGCGTACAGTTTATCAGCGCGTCAACCAACGCAAGCGTGAACTACAGCGCCAGCGCGGCCATCGGGATCCTTGG
This sequence comes from Gammaproteobacteria bacterium, assembly GCA_003514305.1. Classification (GTDB taxonomy): domain Bacteria; phylum Pseudomonadota; class Gammaproteobacteria; order Pseudomonadales; family Pseudohongiellaceae; genus UBA9145. The sequence goes on from DORE01000007.1 coordinate 13,305, forward strand.
AGCCAATCTCTTCAGAATTACCTTGAGCGTCTGGCTTGGCACTGCCATTTCATACAAAAATTGGAAGATGAACCGGCAATCGAATTCGAAAATATGAACCCTGCGTTTAACGGCCTGAGAGAAAACGAATTCAACATCGCGCACTTCGAGGCGTGGGCTGCAGGCAGAACAGGCTTTCCTCTGATAGATGCCTGTATGCGTGCGCTACAAAGGACTGGCTGGATCAACTTTCGGATGCGTGCCATGTTGATATCGTTTGCGTCCTATCATCTGTGGTTACACTGGCGACAACCAGCTCTGCACCTGGCAAGATATTTCACTGACTATGAGCCCGGGATACATTATTCACAAATTCAAATGCAATCGGGCACAACAGGAATTTCTGCACTGCGGATTTATTCCCCCATTAAGCAGGTGCTCGATCAGGATCCGGAAGGAAACTTCATCCGCCAGTGGGTGCCAGAATTGAAGAATGTGCCGAATCAATTTATCTCCGAGCCGCATCTTATGTCTGAATCGATCCAGCACCAGTCACGCTGCAAAATCGGATGCGATTATCCTGCCCCGATTGTCGATCATTTGTCCGCTTACCGAACGGCACAAAAGCGAATGCGAGCGGCGAATCTAGCGGCACAAGCCAGCGGCTCAAGCAGACAGGTTTTCCAGCGTCATGGCTCTCGCAGAAATCAGAACCGCAAGCCGATCTGACCTAAACTTCAGCCTTCTGAAAACACGGCTTCCCTGGTTTTTGTGTTAGATTCGAGTATTCATATGCCCGGGGAAGGAATCGAGATGATGACTGCTGTAAAACATGCCCTGATTGTGCTGCTCGGAAGCATGACTTTACTGCTCCACAAGCTTCCGATCTTAGCCCAGGACGTCGCCAGCCCCGAGGACGAATTCGACTCCATATTTACGCCCCTGCAGCAGGTGGAGGGCTCGCTATGCGCTCGCTATCACAATTGGAATCCCGACACCGTTTCGCCCCTTTCCCAAGATCAGCTGCTTCTATTTCGCAACGCCTACGCGGCTGTTTCTCTGGCGAACGATGTCTGGCTAAAAAGCCTCGTTACAGACAGTGAAACTTATCTGGATATGTATTCCTTTGTCTCCAATATTCGTCAACTAGCGCAGAACGATATTGGGGTAAAATACCTCTATCAGGAAACGTTCGATACCGAACAGGAGGGGCACCGCAGACTAGCGCTTAATTTGTCGTCCGAGCCGGACGCGATTGTTGGCATTTTCTGGTGCCAACCCACGGGAGACGGTTCGGCGCCCCGGTTCACTGGCGGCTATGCGTATCTCAAAGAGCTGAACGGAAATTGGAAATTTCAGACAAGATGAAGCGAAAAGATTTCCCTCAAACAAGTGCCAAAAATCTGACTCCAGGCCTAAAGCTCTATTATCTGAAGCACAGGCTTAGACTCACTGCGTCAAGGCAAGGCGAATCATGCAAGGATCCTCGCAGCTAGCATTTCGTGGACAAGGCGACTATGGCCATATTAATTAAAAAAAGAGCCTCTCGGGTGATAAAGTTCACCGGAATGCGCGGTCTTATCCGAGGAGCATGAAGGTCTGCCTCGTACTCAGGCAGAACAAACTGCACTAACTTGCAAACAGTCCCAAGATTGAATTCAGCCGTTAACCGCCTTGGCAACCTGGACACCAGTAGAGTCTTCTGCCAGACAACAGATCCTTTCTGATGGTCTCACCACACTCGTAGCAAGTTTGCGACTGCCGACCGAAAACAGCGTGCCGAAATTCTCGGCGCTTTAGCCCCTGCTTTTTCAGGCTAGCTACCAGACGAGGAGGGTTAGTAATACCTGCCGTCTCATAGGCTCGCTGACTGATCTTCAGCGTGCTACGACCAAGGTCATTCAACTGTTTTACACTCAAATCACGAGGTCTGGCATCCGGGATAACTTTCGCATCGAACAAAATTTCGCTGCGCAAATAATTGCCGATGCCAGCGAGAAAATCCTGAGCCAGATAGAGTGACGCTAGCGCTCGGCGCTGAAAACGCTCACTTCGCAGGCGCAGAGAGATTTCTTTCCACCCCAGCTTAGGATTCAGAATGTCCGGGCCAATTTTTGCCAAAAAGGGATGAAGCTCAAGCTCAAACTGATCCCAGATACTGATGTCACTGGCGCTATACAACAGCGCACTATGAGTGTTCGTATGAAGAGCAAGGCGCAAGCTCCTGTTAGTTTTAGGGAAAGCGTCCCGCTTCACGGTGTACCAGCGCCCATACAGCTGATTATGAGAATATATAGTGAGATCGTTGTCGAAGTGAGTTAGCAATGCCTTGCCTCGGGTTTCAATATTACGCACCATGGCACCCTGAAAGTCGCGCTCCCTGCCCTTTAAGCGGTCCAAACCGAAATGGATGACTTCGATTTGCCTACCTTCCAGAACTCGAGCAATTTTGTCGGCAGCGCGCCTAATTTCAGGTCCTTCAGGCATAATGAAGCAGAAACACTCAAATGGATTATTTGGTCAGCTTAAAAGTAACATAACTGTGTTAACGTAGATCAGTCCGATTAGGTAAATTCATCAGCCTCGGCGGCGACCACATCCGCCAGCTCCCGAGCTAATTGCGCTACCTGATCAGCATCCTCGCCTTCAACCATAACTCGCAGCACCGGCTCGGTACCCGAGGGACGCAACAGAACTCGGCCTCTGCCATTCAGTTCTCCTTCTATGTTCGACACGGCTTCACGAACGTTCTGGCTGGCAGAAACATTAGAAGATTGTCCAAGACTCACATTGATCATGGTTTGTGGAAGCTTCCGCATCGCACTGCGCAATTCCATCAGAGGCTTATTGGTCAACACTACAGCAGTTAGCGCCTGCAGCGCCGAGACAATACCATCGCCGGTCGTTGTAATATCATGACAAATGATATGCCCTGATGACTCACCGCCAAGTTGCCAGCCTCGCTGCTGCATTTCCTGCATAACGAACCGGTCACCTACCGCCGTCCGCACGAAGGGAACCTCTAATTCTGCAAGTGCCTGTTCCATCCCAAAGTTGCTCATCATGGTGCCCACCACGCCACCAAATTCTACATGCCGACGCCGGCGCTCGCATGCAATCACAAAGAGCATCTCATCGCCATCAACAACATTGCCCTGATGATCCACCATGATACTTCGATCACCATCGCCATCCAATGCGACACCCAGATCAGCACCCACTTCGAGGACTTTCTCTTTCAGTGCTGCTGGTGAGGTAGAGCCGATCTTATCGTTGATATTTAAGCCATTCGGATCGGTTCCGATAGTTACGACATCGGCGCCAAGTTCTGCAAGCACAGCAGGCGCGATGTCGTAAGTTGCACCGTTGGCACAATCGACAACTACCTTGAGGCCAGTGAGTGTCAATCGAGAGCCAACTGTACTTTTACAGAACTCGATATACCGTCCTCTGGCGTCATCTATTCTGCTCGCCTTACCCAGAGATTTCGGTTCAACTGTTGTTAGATCCTTGCCGATCTCGGCTTCAATCGCCAGTTCGATCTGATCGGGCAGCTTTGTGCCGTTGTCAGAAAAGAACTTAATCCCGTTGTCCTCGAAGGAGTTATGCGATGCGCTGATCACGATGCCCGCTTGTGCTCGCAGTGTTCGAGTCAGGTAGGCGATGGCTGGCGTAGGCATCGGGCCGGTGAGATTGATATCTACCCCTGCCGCAGTTAGACCTGCTTCCAGAGCAGCCTCGAACATGTAGCCAGAGATGCGCGTGTCTTTGCCAATCAATATTTTGCTGCGGTGACTTTCTTTGGCAAATACCTTGCCTGCCGCCCAGCCCAGTTTGAGCATGAAATCAGGTGTTATCGGCATATGGCCAACCTTGCCTCGGATTCCATCAGTTCCAAAATAGTGCTTTCTTGCTGTCATAATCCCGGTTTCGTTATCCTTATGAATCGTCCAATAGTAAGGAATCTCGGCCAAGAGTGCGAGCGCCAGCAAGCAACACGCGTGTCACATAGATTGCTGGGCAACGGAATCTGAGAGATAATTCTCTGAATCCAATTGCTGACAACAGGTCAAACCAGTGTGCGGAATTGTCGGCGCCATCGCTGAACGAAATGTCACCGAGATCCTTTTAGAAGGACTTAAGAGACTTGAATATCGGGGCTACGATTCAGCTGGCATCGCCCTGCTCGCCTACGACAAAAGGTCAATAAAAGTCCATAAGACCGCCGGCAAAGTGAAGAAACTGGCGGAGCAGGTTCAGGGCAAATCGCTCAAAGGTCAAATTGGCATCGCGCACACACGCTGGGCAACTCACGGCAAACCGACGAATACGAATGCGCATCCCCATAGCTCTGGTAGGCAAATAGCTATTGTTCACAACGGCATCATCGAAAACTTCGAAAAGCTCCGGGATAAGCTAATTAAGGCCGGATATAAGTTCGCAACGCCAACTGACAGTGAAGTCATTGCCCATTTAATACATTTTGAGAGAAGGGGGAATCAATCTTCTTTGTTCGACGCAACCCAAAAGGCAGTCAAACGCCTCGAAGGCGCGTATGGCATTTGTGTCGCTGATGCGGCGACGCCGGAAGAATTGATCGTAGCGAGGTCAGGCAGCCCGCTGGTTATCGGTGTCGGAATCGGGGAAAACTTTGTTGCATCCGACCCACACGCTCTTGGTCAAGTAACCGACCAGTTCGTCTACCTCGAAGAAGGAGACGTTGCTCGAGTTACCCGTGATAACTACGAAATCTGGCACAACGGCAAGCAAATTAAACGCAAAATCAGCACAGTGGCCGGCCGCAGCAGTGACAGTGACAAAGGCACTTACAAACACTTCATGCTTAAAGAAATTTATGAGCAGCCGGCTGTTATCCGTGACACGCTCGACGGCAGAGTTTCAAATAACAAGGTGCTTGAAAATGCATTCGGTGTGAAGGCGCCGGGCATCTTCGATAAAGTCAAACATGTGCAATTTGTGGCTTGCGGCACTTCCTATCATGCTTGCCATGTCGCTAAGTACTGGCTGGAGTCCATTGCTCGCATGGAATGTTCGGTGGATATTGCAAGTGACTATCGCTATCGGGACATCATTGTACCAAACGGCTCTTTACTGGTCACCGTGTCCCAATCTGGCGAAACCGCGGACTCTTTAGCAGCTCTTCGCTACGCCAAAACGCTCCCCTACACCGCCTATCT
>DORE01000048.1:0-321 GCA_003514305.1 Gammaproteobacteria bacterium
CTTTCAGCTGACCAAAAAGCCTATCTGGTAAATCCGAAAGTCTGCCTTTAGGTCTAATAACAGTTAGATCGTAACCAGAAGCACACTTCCATGGTAAATGGACGATTCAAGTAGCGATTGGAAGACCAGAGCAGACTGTTTATGTTCGCTGCTTACTAGCGGGCCGCTGATAAACGCTCGAACCAATCAAACTTCCGATAGAGCACTCATGAACAACAAGGGTGTAATTGGCAAAATCATACATCGGGAAAAAGACTTAACCGCGAAGAGAAGGCGTTAAGAGGAAATCTCATAGCGAATCCTTCCCCTATTTTTCTCAGG
>DORE01000048.1:644-833 GCA_003514305.1 Gammaproteobacteria bacterium
TTTTTCAAAATCACAACAAAAGGCTTGCCCGTTATTTTACCGTCCTAAAGTGACCGGAATCACTTGCGAGGCTGCGGTGAATGCTTTATAAATAGGCCCCTTCTAAGTACTCCTGATAGCCGACTATTCAGCCGACAGGAAAGCGCAGATAGTCCTCAAATCCTGCCGTCAGTGCTCACGATTTTAGGC
>DORE01000048.1:1215-12329 GCA_003514305.1 Gammaproteobacteria bacterium
AAACGAGAACCATAAAATCCATCGACATAAGAGAACGGGCATGGCTGTAAATAAATCTTCCAAACCCGCTGCCAAGAAAAAAGCAGCAACAACTCGCAAAGCGCCAGCGATTCAGAAAAAGTACACCAAAACCGAGATACTTAACGAGATTGCGCAGAACACAACACTGAGCAAAAGAGAGGTCTCTGCCGTACTTGACGAACTAGCTGTGGTGATCGAACGACACATAAAGAAACGTGCTGTTGGAGAGTTTACACTTCCCGGCCTGTTAAAAGTCAAGTCAGTGGTGCGCCCAGCTCGGCCGGCTCGTAAAGGCGTTCCGAACCCCTTCAAACCTGGCGAGCTAATGGACGTTCCTCGTAAACCCGCTTCGACAAGAGTCAAAGTTTTACCCTTAAAGAAACTCAAAGAATTTGTTCTTTAAAGTCCAGCTCAAGGAACGGATAATCCAGGCGCATAACAATAAACAGCGCTCTTCTCATATATAAAAAGGCAGCCTTGGCTGCCTTTTTTGACGGTTAAGATCATCATGCGAGCCAGCAATTACTTGTTAGCAACACTCAAAGAAACCCCGGCCGATGCCGAGGTCGTCAGCCACCAACTTATGCTCCGCGCTGGAATGATCCGTAAGCTTGCTAGTGGTCTCTACACTTGGCTACCTCTCGGAACCCGGGTACTGAGGAAAGTCTCCCAGATTGTGCGCGAAGAAATGGACCGATCAGGTGCGATGGAAGTGTCAATGCCAGTTGTACAGCACGCAGAGCTGTGGCAAGAGTCTGGTCGCTGGCAAACCATGGGGCCAGAACTTCTCCGCTTCAAAGACAGACAAGAAAGAGAATTCTGCCTTGGCCCTACTCATGAAGAAGTCATTACCGATCTGGTCAGGAGCGAATATGACAGCTACAAACAGCTGCCAGCGAACCTGTATCAAATACAAACTAAATTCCGAGACGAGCGCCGACCAAGGTTCGGTGTAATGCGCTCTCGTGAATTTGTTATGAAAGATGCTTATTCATTCCATACGGACGACAACTCGCTGGAACAGACTTACAAGGCAATGCACGATACGTATTGCGCCATTTTCAATCGGCTAGGTCTAGAATTTCGTGCAGTGATTGCTGACTCAGGCAATATTGGAGGGAAAGCTTCGCACGAGTTTCACGTCCTCGCCGACTCAGGCGAAGACGAAATCGCGTTTAGCGATAGTAGTGACTATGCGGCAAATATCGAAATGGCTGAAGGCTTGCTACCCGATGAACCAAATGACGGCCAAATCCTGAGCTCGGAATGCCTTTCCACTGGCGACGCTCACTCAGTAGAGGCAGTCAGCGAATTATTACAGATCAGATCTGCGGACATTATAAAAACGCTAGTAGTACGCGGTGAGAAAAAGGATGGCGAACTAATTGCTCTACTACTGCGAGGAGATCAGGAGCTTAACGAAACTAAAGCTCAAAAACTGAAAGGTATTTTGTCCCCACTAGCATTTGCAACTGATGAAGAGATTCAAGACTGCATTGGCTGCAAACCAGGCGCGATTGGCCCTGTAAATTTGAAAATTCGAACTATTGCCGATCTCAGTGTGGTTTCCATGAAAAACTTCGTGTGCGGAGCCAACCAAGACAATCACCATCTTCGCAATGCCAACTGGGAACAGGATTGTCAATTCCATGAATCGGCAGATATCAGAAAGGTGCGATCAGGCGACCGTAGCCCCGACGGTAAGGGAGCTATATCGATAAAGCGCGGCATTGAGGTTGGTCATATCTTTCAGCTTGGAAAAAAGTATAGCGCAGCGCTCGGCGCCAAAGTCCTCGACGAGCATGGCAAGGCCGTCGTCATGCCTATGGGGTGCTACGGCATCGGCATCACTCGAGTTGTAGCGGCTTGTATTGAGCAGAACCACGATGAAAAAGGCATCATCTGGCCCGAAAATATTTCTCCCTTTCAACTTGTCATCGTACAGCTTGATGCCCACAAGTCTGCACAAGTCCAAGCAGTCGCGGAATCGATTTATGAGCAAGCGATGGCAATGAACATAGAGGTGCTCCTCGACGACAGAGACAAGAGAACCAGTCCCGGAGTCAAATTTGCAGAGTCCGAACTCCTTGGCATTCCACATCGTCTCGTGGTTTCTGCCAGAGGAATTGCAGAAGATTCTATTGAGCACACATGTCGAAAAACCAGTGACAAACAGCAAATTGCGCGCACCGCCGTAACGTCCTTTCTAGAAAAATTATGTCGCTGAGGTAATATGTAAGATGCCGTCTTGTCCGCCTGCTTCCAGATTTTGGGTAGTAGCGCTTGCGAGGCAGTCTAAGGAAATTACCCGCGAGATTTGATTCTATGGTTCAGGTTTAAAATAGCTGTACGAAAAACCTAAGAGTCTTTCGTAAATCTTGTTCACCGGCTCGGATTAGCATCTATGAAATCCCCTTACGTTCTTATTCTCTACTACAGCCGGTCAGGCGCTACCGCTACTATGGCAAGAGCGATCACAGAAGGCGTAGAGTTGATAGCAGGCATCGAAGCCAAGATCCGCACTTTGCCCAGCGTTTCTCCCGACCATCAAGCCACCGTTGCATCAATCCCCAAAACCGGGGCGATATACTGCGACCTGGATGAATTGAAGCAATGTTCAGGGCTGATTTTGGGGAGTCCAACCAGATTCGGGCAAATGGCAGCGCCGTTAAAGCATTTCATAGACGGTACTGGTGCGCTGTGGAGCACGGGCGCACTCATCGACAAACCGGTCGCTTGTTTCACTTCAACCGCAAGCTTGCATGGCGGTCAAGAAGCGACTCTGTTCAACATGGCCATCCCGATGATCCATCACGGCATGGTCTACGCCGGTATCCCTTTCTCTGAAGATGCACTATATCGCACTCGGTCCGGGGGCACTCCCTACGGCGCCAGCCACGTTTCTGGTGCGGAAGCATCTCGAGAACTCACCTCAGATGAGTTTGAACTTTGTCAGGCACTTGGAAGTCGAATAGCCAGGCTTAGCTTGAGGTTGATTAAATGATTCACGAGGACAGAAATCAGACTCCTATAGTGTTGAATCTAAGCTATAAATGCATTGTGGGAAGCTACTATGCACTACTGACCCTTTTCCTGATTAATGGTTTAACTGCGTTCGAGAAATTCAGCTTAGCGGTACCGGTGATTTGGCTATTACAGTCGGCACCACTTCTGGGCTTTGAACGGGCAATACGCAAAAAAAACACCCAACAGCTTATCTGGCTGAGCCTCGTTGTGCTGCTCTATTTTATGCATGGGGTTTTGGTCGCATTTGATCCTGTCAGAAGGGTCGCTGGGTTTGCTGAATTGGGGTTGAGTATACTGTTGTTCTGCGCGCTCTTATTATACTTACGCAAAAACCAAAAACTCAGCATGCAATCCACTACCAGTCCATGACGTCTTTCACAAAAGGCACCGTTAACCGCCTTTGTCTTTGGACAGACTCCGCGTCAAGTCGCTCCAACACTGCAATCAAGTCAAACAGACTCCGGTCTGCCCTCTGCAATATATAATCGCTAACCTGCTCACTTAGTGACATGCCTCGCATTTTTGCTCGATGCTGCAGAACCTGTTTTTTGAAATCATCACTTGCGGTCTGTACCTGAAAAGTCAACCCCCTCTGCATCCTAGACAGCAGATCTTGAAGCGACAACGCTAAGTCTCTGGGCGCACAGCTAGCCGAAACAACGAACAGAACGTTACTCTCGGCCGCCTCATTGATTGAGTGAAAGATGCTTTCCTGCCAGACACTGTCTTTTCCTACAGCGTCGATATCATCGAAACAAATAACTGACAAAGTGCGTGAATGCTCAAGAATCTGAGGCGCGAAATCCCGCCGTTCTAATAAGGGCAAATATAGCGTTGGCGCTCCAGACTCAGCGTATCTGTGACACAGCGCCTGTAGCAGATGACTTCGACCATTGCCCTCCGCGCCCCACAGATAGATCAGTTGAGCTGGGAGAGGAAAACTGGACAGTATTTCAAGAAGTTGCTCATTGTCTGGAGAAACCAGAAAGTTGGCAAAAGTTGCATCATCATTGAGGCGAATTCCGAGAGGCAATTGACTGGCAGAGTCAGAGTGCATAGCAGGCCAACGTTATCTGGTCCAGCGGTAATGCAACAGGCCAGAACTAACCGCTGTAGTACTTGCGATAGGTAACAAGTCTCGATCCAATGCAATCAATTCATAAAGCTGCTGAACATCACCAACCAGCCCAAGTCGTAATTCTAATCTATCTCCAGAGACCTGTGACGTTGCTAATTTATCAACCAGCCCCAAGCCACCGATGTAGGCAACCAAGGCAGAATAGTCCTGCAGGTCACTTATACCGTCCACTCGAAGGATTGCCGAAGCGGCAAGTTCTAATTCAGGCACGATGGCAAAGTATTGTGCAAGTTGGGCGGTGACCCGCTCCAGCGGCGCATTAAGATATGCTTCCAGATCTGTCGAAAAACCATCGAAAACCTGTGTTTCACCCTGAAATTGAAACTGCCAAAGTCCCACCAATTCTTCACTCGATGTGAAGTGTAATCGCCCAGTTAAGATGCTGTCCGCTCCATAACGCAGGCTAGCGGACCGAATGGCGTCCTCGTCTAGCCTCCAGACGAGATCTTCATTCAGGTTTCTGCGATCTTCAAAATCGAGGACAGGAAACAGGACGGGTAGTCCTCTTTCATTAGCGAAAACTCTTATCAAATTTATGATGTCGCTATTGATATCCGAGCTCATCAGGCTACGGTTACCTGACTCATCCTGAAGAGCCATCCATACAAGTACACTCGGACGATTACTGTCCCATAGCGGTATCCGCGCTTCAGTCAGCATCTGCTCAATCGAAACGGATGAAAACTCAACTTCGATGAACCTTTGTTCATCGACTGTCGGAACTGTCGCGTTTTGCTGACCCTGATTGGGCATCAGTTCATCTTGACTGTCGCCAACTGTAAGCTCAACCGCTGAATCAGCTATTCCTTGGTGTAACCCAATCCTCCGGTTGACCAGTGTCGGTGTGACCGCTTCACTGAAATAGCGAAAAGCTTCAACGTAACTTTGCGCATTACTTAGCGCCTCTTGGACAGCCGGATGGCTGATATTACTCTGCTCCCCTGTTGCCCGAACCAGTACAATTTGCAAGGCGTTTTTGAAGGCTTGCTTTCTTTCCGCATCGCTTTCATTGGCAACGGGGACACGCTCGCTATAAATGCCCGAAACCGGCAAACCATACGCATTACCACACAGCAGCGATATGATTAGTATAGGAAAGCGAGTCATTAAATGTCGCAGCGTAAATGTAAAGAAAGATTTCATAAGCCTAGTGTACTTCAAATTCGCTATTTCGGTCTCGACCACAAGAATCAGAACCTTTATTTCTTAACCTGACCACCCTGACTGTTCCTGATAGACTTCCATTTTACTTTACCCAAACAGAAAGCTCCCAGAAAGGTCTCGATGGTGCCAAATAATCAAGAATCGAACACAAAAAGTCCGTCAGCCGTCCCGCTCAGCTATCGAAACGCTGGCGTCGACATTGATGCCGGCAATGCGCTGGTCGGTGCAATTAAATCGATCACAAAACGCACTTCCCGACCCGAGGTGCTCACAGAGCTGGGCGGCTTTGGCGCTTTGTGCGAATTACCGCGCAATTATCAAGAGCCGGTATTGGTAGCGGCCACAGATGGTGTCGGCACAAAGCTTATGCTAGCGCAACAACTCGCTAAACACGACACAATCGGCATTGATCTGGTGGCGATGTGCGTCAATGATTTGATAGTGTGCGGCGCCGAACCCTTGTTCTTTCTCGATTATTATGCAACTGGTGGCCTCGACATCAGTGTGGCAAAGCAAGTCGTTACCGGCATCGGAACAGGCTGTGAGTTAGCAGGTTGCGCATTGATTGGCGGAGAAACCGCAGAGATGCCAGGCATGTATAAGCCAAAAGACTATGATCTTGCGGGCTTCGCGGTTGGAGTCGTCGAAAAAGCGGGAATAATCGATCAGTCTAGTATCCAAGAGGGTGACGTCCTGATCGGCATTGACTCGTCAGGACCCCACTCAAATGGCTACTCACTCATACGGAAGGTAATTAGCCGCTCTGGTGCAAACCTCGCGAAAGTGTTTGAAAGTAGCACTCTTGGTGAAGTGTTGCTTGCACCCACCAAAATTTATGTAAAACAAGTTGCAGAGCTAAAACGCATAGTTGAAGTGTCAGCACTGGCACACATTACCGGAGGAGGAATCCTTGAAAATCTGCCGCGAGTTTTACCTCAAAGCCTGGCCGCAAGAGTCGACGTCGATGCATGGAGCCGGCCCGCTATTTTTAAATGGCTTCAAGATAGTGGGAACATCGAAGAGCGGGAAATGATGCGGACCTTTAATTGTGGGATCGGGATGATTGCCGCGGTTCGTTCAGCCGAGGTACAGATCGCACTTGATTCCCTCAATAAAGACTCTCAGTGCGCTCAGGTTATTGGGGAAGTGGTCTCCCGAAGCGCCGGGAGTGAGGCACTGCGCCTCGGGTAGCCGCATCATCGAGAATCCAGCAACCACAGCGAAAGAGTAAGTGTTTCGATGAGTGATCAGCAGTGCTGTATCGTCGTAATCATTTCTGGAAATGGCAATAACCTCCAGGCATTGATCGACGCAAGCTCACACTCCGGCTACACGATAAGCCATGTGATATCAAATAATCCGGAAGCATTTGGCCTCGAACGAGCCAAACGATGCGGCATTCCCAGCACCGTTCTAAATCATCGAGACTTTGATACACGCGCAGAGTTTGATGATGCGCTGCACCTAGCAATCAACAGCAAAAATCCTGATCTTGTGGCCCTTGCCGGGTTTATGCGTATTCTAGGGCCAGATATAGTCAGTAACTATTCTGGTAGAATGTTAAACATTCATCCAAGCCTATTACCAAAGCATCCTGGAATCAACACTCACCAGAGAGCCCTTGATGCCGGCGATCACGAGCATGGCGCCACTGTGCACTTTGTTACAGAGGAGCTTGATGGAGGCCCCATAATCGCTCAGTGCAGGATAACGATCAACGCCGATGAACCCGCACAAGAGCTCGGCGCACGAGTCCTACTAAGTGAGCAGCAGCTTTATCCGATAGTAGTATCATGGTTCGCAAGTGGCAGACTGTGCTTGCAGCAAAATAAGGCAATGATGGATGGGGCAATTATACCTTGCAGAGGTCTTCAGATCAGAGCATGAAATACTCCATTCTTTTATTATTGCTGCTACTGTCGCTGGGTTCGCCCTATGGCTTAGCCGCAAACAACCTTGAAGAGTTTTCAGCGCACTACAGCGCGACTACTAACGGCATTTATGGCACAGCTGAGAGACATTTAGTCAAACTGTCAGAAAACAATTACCGACTCAACGTTTCTCTCGAAGCCAAAATTGGCGGCTTAGGAATTGGCGACCTTGAGCAAGCAAGCGAATTCAGTTACCTAAATAACACCATGCGACCCTTGATCTACAGCTATCAAGTTTCCGGAGTCAGCTCAGTTACAGAAACTATTATTTTCAATTGGGACGCCATGTTGGCATTGAGCGCAAACGAAAAGCAATCGCGGTCTCTGACAATCAACAATAACACTTTAGACGAGCTCAGCTACCAGCTCGCGCTGGCATTGGATATCTCCGACGAAATTAAAGATGTCTACTCTTTTGAAATATTAAATGGCGATGCGTTGGTTCAGTTACGCTTCGAAGTTTTAGGCGAAGAAATTATCTCGACACCGCTCGGTGATCTTCGATGCGTTAAGCTGGAACGCCAACGTGAGGCCAACAGCAATCGTTCCACTACAATCTGGCTCGCTCTCGATTGGTCGAATTTGCTTGCAAAAATAGAACAAACCAGCGCTTCCGGACTGGAAATAACGATGGAACTGACCAATGCACTGATAGCAAATCGACAGGTTTCTGGCTTGCCCAAATGATGAAGGCTAACATCAGCCAATCAGAGATTTATGAAGGATGCTGCTCGTCAGACGGCTCTGGCTCCTGCGCGACAGAACCAAGCTCTTCTTGATTCCGCTGCATCTGATACTTTCGCATCTTTTCCACAAGTGTTGTTCGGCGCATGTGTAACCGGCTCGCTGCCCGGGCGACAACACCGCCACTATCATCAAGCGCCTGACCGATCAGACTTCGTTCAAGATTGGCTAGATACTCCTTTAGGTCAAGGCCGTGCATTGGCAACAAACTATCTTGTTCGCTCTCAGATAAATTATCGGCCTGGTTAAGGCGCTCAGGGCGACCGAGATCGCGATCACATTCCGAGTTAAACTTTCTGATTTTTATCGATAAATCTTCCTCGCCTACGATGTGATGGGGATACAAAATAGCCATTCGCTCAACAAGATTAGCCAGCTCCCTGACATTCCCTGGCCAAGGGTATCGCTGCAGACAGTGTATGGCGCCTGAATTAAAGCGTACCGACCCTCTTCCTTCTGATTCCATCAATGAAATCAGTTCGTTGAGCAAAAGCGGAACGTCCTGGGCGCGAGCTCGCAAAGGTGGCATCTCGATCGGGAATACATTAAGCCGATAGTACAAATCCTGACGGAATTCGCCAGATTCAATCATCTGCTCAAGATCTTTATGCGTGGCAGCTAGAATGCGAACGTCCGTTTGGATTGTATTTGTTCCTCCGACACGCTCGAAACTTTTTTCCTGAAGCACTCTGAGAAGCTTGATCTGCATACTGAGAGGCATATCACCAATCTCATCGAGGAACAAGGTTCCTCCATCTGCCAATTCAAAGCGCCCGGCTCGTGAAGATACCGCGCCTGTAAAAGCACCTTTTTCATGACCAAATAGTTCACTTTCGAGCAGTTCTCTGGGGATCGCACCGCAGTTGATCGGTATGAAAGGTTTGTCTGCTCGCGAAGAATTGAAATGCAGGTTTCGCGCAACAACTTCCTTTCCGGTTCCTGACTCGCCAGTGATGAGAACACTGACCTCTTTGGCTGCCACCTGCCCCATCATCCGACGAACATGCCCAATCTCGGCGCTGTTGCCCACGAGAGAACGAAACATATTACAGTCGCGAGCCTCTTCTAAGTCGCGCAGGCGATTGAAATGCTCGTGGAAGAGTTTGGCTTTATGAATCGCATTCAAAAGAAGTTGATGAGAAAGCTTGCTGGGCAAAATCTCTGTAATCCGGCTGCGAGTCTCCGCAGCGAACTTAATTGAAGATTCGATATCACCCACTATAATCGAGGGTAAACCCGGTTCCCATGCACAAAGAGCTTTTACGAGTTGCTCGAGCTGAGGAGTTGAGGTCATGGCAATGATGGCTGCGCCAAATTGATGTGGTCGCACCTGACACTCCTCCACTGCACGATGCCAATTTGAACTGCTGGTAGAGACCACAGCTTCACCGATAAAATTTAGAATCGTCTGAAGGTCGTGTCTTTGTTGCGAATCATCACTAATCAATAGAATCGCTGATTCTTGGGATGTGGTTTTCTCTGAATTCATAGGTTGTGGTAAGCCCTATTAGACGAACCCTAACTCGAAAAATCGATTAAAGTTACTTTAAATATAGCAAAACCCTTCCGCAACCGCAGATCGGAAGCTTGGAGTGTTCAAAGAATATCGGTTGGAGCCCATGAGCGCATTCAGCTTGACCCCGACCCCTTAAAGATATCCTTTGGTAAGACGCTATAATTTAGGCGGTTGAAACAGGTGCAAGCAATACAATCGCTGCACACAGGTTTTCGGGCATGGAACATCTAGCCAGCTGCCCGGGCGACCTCCGCCCCATAGTTAGTATACGAGCAATGACCGTGAAAAAGACAGGAACTGAATCAAACAATCACCAGAAAACGAGTCCAAGAGCCAGACAATATGATGCGAAGCATCCTGATCAGTTATCATACTCTTCTGATCTTTACGGCAGCAGCCTCGCTGATGTGCGGCATAAGATCGAACAGGAATGTAGCATTGATTCAGCAAAAATTGTCGAGGTGAATCGAAGAATCGTTTCGGGAGAGTATAACGTCAGTGGACACCGCATTGTCGAAAAATTGTACGACTTGGAATTGCAATTGCGCATTATGGACAACCCCACTGTCGAATGAGTAGCACGCTCCAGATCGGCCCCATCAGCACCAATTCGTTAGCAGACTCCTAAGCAATGCTTCTCCGCGCTTTGAGACAGCCAGAGATTGCGCTCTATGATCCACACAGTAACAAAACGTAAACGACCGGGGAACGTCTGGATTGAGATCATTCAACTTTCTGACGCGGGCCACCGCTGAGCGACTTGTGTTTATGCCCCTGTTGGTTTTTAATATCTGGCCGATACAACCCCTCAAGAACAGCCCGCCATCTGCAAATTGCCCAGCAAGTTGTGCAATCGGAAAGAGCGCCGGCTCATGGTCTTCAATCGTGAATGCAGAAAATTTCTACATCGTAGCTACCGCTCCGAATGATTCGTCGTTACAAGTCAGAATCTCGGGCCCCTATCTCACTGAACAGGCTGCCCGTGCCGATCTTGAGGCGGCGATAGCTGAAGCAGCCGACATCGATCCAAGCGCGAAAGGATACAAATACACAATCTCGAAAGTCGAAAGCCGCAAGCCAGGGGTCATACAACATATGGCGGCCCATGGCTAAAGTATAGGCACTCCGTGACGCCCTGCCGACAGCTCACTGCTTGGCACTGTACTCCTCGCCGTCAGACTAGCGTACAAGCTCAGTTTTTTGGGCAATATGTTCCCCGGCGAGCAGCATTCATCTTCGATCAACTCATTGTCGCGTGGAAAGACAAGATCGAATGGTTATCGAAGTAACTTTCGCAATTAAAGCGATATCTCTAAACCAACACCAGCTCACTATGTAAATGCGGAATAATTAATCCATTTGGCGTCTTTTTTCTTGGTTTTCATCTGGTCAGCTGGACCTGAAAGGCCATCGTGATATGCGGTGACTTTCCAAAGAGCCCTGCACGAATGTACCGACCCCTGATTCCGAAGGCCAAACGGTAAGCGACCAGACTCCCGAGGTCAGATGATTCGATCATCAAGCAATCAGCGTCTATTCGATATCTTACGCGATGGCCTGTATCATCTTCCCC
>DORE01000029.1 GCA_003514305.1 Gammaproteobacteria bacterium
TTGGGTGGTGCTCGTGGCGATGCGACCGATATCGCTATTCAGGCAGAGCAAATTGTGAAAATGAGGGCACGAATTAATCAGCTTATCGCAAACGAAACCGGTCAGCCCCTTGATCGCGTCGCCCAGGATACGGATCGCGATTACTGGATGACTGTGGATGAGGCCATTGAATACGGAATCGTAGGAAAAGAAATCAGCTCTGTCGCAGAGATCTAGTCGTTTTGAGTCGAAGCCGCCGGACTTGCTACTTTGATAAATATCGCCTGGCGGCCTTGCGAAAGCGCACACACCACCATGTAATCCGGCTGACAGCTGGCGGCAGAGAGCACGGCAGTCTTTGGGTCTAAAAGTTCAGCCTGAATTATGCCGTTGGCTCCCGCATACTCCACCGGTACGCGAGCAATGACACCTTCTATTTCGCCCTTCCCGCTGGACCAAACTTGTCCCATGGATTCAATTTGAGTGATTTTTAGGAGCCCGTTGTCAGCGGTAACTCCGATTCGAAACAAGGTTCCTTCGGCAAGCCACTCCCCTTCCCAGTCCGCGTCTGCTGCTTGAATCTGAGATATCTCAAGCCCTGGCAAGTAACATAGGATCAAGAAAAGCAAAGCTGTCCAATATCGACGTACGACAGCTTTTCCGGGCTTATTGCCTGTTTCCTGAGTTCGCTTTTGGA
The DNA here is from genome assembly GCA_003514305.1 of Gammaproteobacteria bacterium. Lineage (GTDB taxonomy): Bacteria > Pseudomonadota > Gammaproteobacteria > Pseudomonadales > Pseudohongiellaceae > UBA9145. The sequence goes on from DORE01000029.1 coordinate 677, forward strand.
GAATTTTTTTAAACGGCTCAATCAAAGTTCAATCCCGCACCGAATAGGTGCCCATGATACACGACGATGACGCTGTAAAAGAGCGATCCGAGCAGAATCGTCACCGCATCCCAAACGATGCTGGGGTGACCCGAGGTTCGCCCTTGAACTCCCCACAGCGAAGCAAACCTTACCATGCCCCAAATCGTAAAGCTGCCAAACATGAGAATCGAAGCGAGATCGCCGTTTGCCCAGAGATGAGCGAGTCCCCAAAACGCAACTCCCAGCAGCTTAGGATTCCGGGCCGATGCAGTGAGGTATGATCTCGGTACACTTCCGGCAACATCAAAATATGACTAACGACGCGCCACTCAAACAGGGGTTCCCAGACCATGAAAAAAGTGGCCTGGCTTTTGCCCATCACAATCAGGCTAATTCCGAATGCAGCTAACAGCGTATTATAGGCGCCTTCATAGACAGCCATTGTAGGCAGCTTGGCAAACGAAGCACCAAGCATCCTCAATTCGTGAAGCAGGAGTGAAGTAAAAAGAAGTAGTGAACCAATAACCAGCAAGTCCATGCGCGTTTTACGCTCTGGCCAGCCTACTGCTTCGGATGAAACTGTGTTTGCTGAGAGGAAGCTCCCTTATTCGTTGGCCGGTAAGAATATAAATCGCATTGGTTATCGCGGCGGCAATCGGAGGGGTCGCAGGTTCGCCTAAACCACCTAGGCTTGCTCCTGATTCGATGAGACGCACATCGATTTCCGGAGAGGTTGACATTCGAATCATCTCATAATCAGGAAAGTTGCTCTGGGTGACCCGTCCATCTTTAATTGTAATCTCGCCATACATCGCGGCAGTGAGGCCAAAAATTACGCCTGATTCTACCTGTGCCTCGGCCGTGTCCGGATTCACTGCCCAGCCACAATCGATAGCCGCGGTGACTTTATGCACAATGGGCTTGCCATCGGCGCCAATTGATACTTCAGCGATCTCGGCGCAAATACTGCCAAAGCTTTCCTGCACGGCAATGCCCAAAGCACGACCTTCACGCAGTTGCCTGCCATAACCCGCAGCTTCTGCTGCCACTCGCAGGACGCGCTGATGACGTGGGTGTTTGTGGAGCAGTTCCATACGAAACTGAAATGGATTGGTTCCCACGCGATGCGCTAATTCATCAATGAAAGATTCAGTAAAAAATGTGTGCTGTGAGTGATCCACGCTTCGCCATGCGGCTATCGGCACATGAGTGTCTCCACTCACGACTCTGATAGATTGATGGTCAATGGCGTAGGGAATATGGGCCGCGCCCGGAGTTTGGATTGGTCCCGTGTACCTGTTGTGCCACGCTAAAATTTTGCCGTCCCTACTCAGGCCGGCTTTAAAATTCGAAGTGACGGCCGGGCGATAATAATCTTGCTGCATGTCGTCTTCACGGCTGAAAACGGTCTTAATTGGAACAGTGAAATGCATTGCAATCTTTGTGGCATGATCAATAACGTTCCAGTTGAAGGGCAGGCGCCGACCAAACCCTCCCCCTAAGTAACTTGGGTGATGTGTCACTTTTTTCTCAGCCAGCCCCGCAACTGAAGCCACTCGGCCGCGCACGGCCAGCGGGTCTTGCGTGCTGGTCCAAACATCAGCCTGATTGTCATGAATATGCACTGTGCAGTTCATCGGTTCCATGGGAGCATGAGCCAGATAGGGCACGCGATAGCTGGCTTCAAGCAAATCACTGGCCTGACTCAACTGAGCCGTTGCGTCTCCGGACTCAAAATCTTCGCTGCCTTCACTGCGCGTCAGTTCGGCGTCAAAGCGCGCGATAATGTCTGTACTGGAAACTGAATCATTTTCAGAACGCTCGAACTGCGTTGTTACCAGCTTCAGGGCTTCCTTTGCGCGCCAGTAGTTGTCGGCAACGACAGCAACAGAATCTTCTAGCTTAACGACTCGCTTAACCCCACGTCGCTGCAGGACATCAGTAGCATCAACTGAGACAAGTTTGGTGCCAAACACAGGAGCTAATCTGATTGCCGCGAACAACATATCGTTTGTTTTGTAATCCAGTCCATAAAAGGCGCTGCCATCAACCTTTGCTGGGATATCGACGCGTGACATGGGTTTGCCCATGATATTGAATTGCGAGCGCTCCTTTAATGCTGGCGCTTCAGGTGGTTGCAACTTCGCCGCTGCATCAGCCAGTTCGCCGTAACTTAGTGATTGGCCGCTGGCACCATGGTGGACATAGCTGAGAGCAGTGGTGCATTCTTCAACGGCAACGCCCCAGCGCTCTGCTGCACATTGAATCAGCATTTCGCGGGCTGCTGCTCCGGCGACTCGCATCCCGAGCTGGCCGGTAAAACGAAT
>DORE01000068.1 GCA_003514305.1 Gammaproteobacteria bacterium
CTACCGACAGGCGCTCTACTCTGCGCAGATTGATATTTTCGCCGATCTTCTGCACCAGCGCCTGTCGAGTATCCTCAATACCGGAAGCCAGCAAGACTGCCACGTCAGCCTCCCTGTCGGAAAAGCTCGCTTGCAAAACCTGATCGGCAAACCGCAAGAAATTTTCATCTCGTGCAACAAAGTCAGTTTCACTATTGACTTCGATAATCACGCCAAAATCGCCTTCGTCCGCAATTTTGGACAATACAACGCCTTCAGCAGCAACCCGGCTGGCCTTTTTCGCCGCTTTCAAACCACTCGCTTTGCGCAGATCCTCGATTGCCTTCTCCGTATCACCGCCAGCCTCAGACAGCGCCTTTTTGCAATCCATCATGCCCAAGCCAGTTCGCTCACGCAGTTCCTTTACCATGCTCGCTGTTATGTTCGCCATTCTCAAAATGCCTCTCTGAATCGATTTATTCTCTTTAAATTGCGCCATGCTTCGACAACACAGAAAAAAGGGGCCACAAGTGCCCCCTTTTTACCTTTTCAATCATTTACCTCTGCGACGCTGAGACTAGGGCAGCGCAAATCATGACTCATCGCCGCTGTCAGCTTTCTTAGCAGCCGCCTTTTTGGCTGGCGCTTTTTTAGCAGTGGCCTTCTTTTTTGCCGGCGCCTTCTTGGCAGATGCTTTTTTCTTGGCGGGCGCTTTTTTGGCGGTAGCCTTTTTCGCCGGCGCCTTTTTCTTTTCCGGAGTGCTTTCCTTTTCGTTCAAGCCTATTTCTTCTTCTTTTGGTGTAGCTGTTTCAGAAGAACTTTCAACCTGAGATAGCTCACTGGCCGGCTCTGCCACGGCTTGCAACTCATTGGTAGCCGAATCAGCAGATACAGAATCGTCCTCAGGCTTGGCTTCTGCTACGGGCTCTACTGCAGCCGCCTCAGTAACTTCTGCCGCCGTAGTTTCGTCGACTTCAACAAATTCGCTATCCCCAACAGCAGGTTCGTGGCGCTTCGTGCCTTCAATGCAAGCATCAGCTACCGCTGTCGCGTACAACTGGATTGCCCGAATGGCGTCATCGTTACCCGGTATCACGAAATCTACGCCCGAAGGGTCGCTGTTCGTGTCAACCACTCCGATAACAGGAATTTTCAGATTATTTGCTTCTGTAACAGCAATCCGCTCATGCTCCACGTCGATCACAAAAAGCGCATCAGGCAGACCAGCCATGTCTTTAATGCCTCCAATACTGCGCTCCAGCTTAAGCTTTTCTCGCGTGAGCATAAGTGCTTCTTTCTTTGTCAGACGTTCAAAGGTTCCATCCTGTTCTTGCGTCTCGAGCTCTTTGAGCTTTTTAATCGAACCGCGAATCGTCTTGTAATTGGTAAGCATGCCTCCAAGCCAACGGTGGTTGACGTAGGGCATTTCCGCGCGTTCCGCTTGCTCTCTCACGATTTTAGCCGCAGCACGCTTGGTACCGACGAAAAGTATCTTCTTCTTTTTATCGGCGAGGCCTGTAATCTGCTCGAGAGCACCGCTAAGCGCTGGGACAGTGTGTTCTAAATTAATGATGTGAATTTTGTTTCGAGAGCCAAAAATGTATGGCTCCATCTTTGGATTCCAATAGCGACATTGGTGTCCGAAGTGAACTCCTGCACGAAGCATTTCCTTCATATTGACGGTCATGTTGTTACCTTTAATCTTGGGTTAGGCCTCCACACACCCCATCACTCAACCTGACTAATCGAGTCTAAGTCAGGCACCCAGGGTGACGTGCCGGTGTATGTGCGACATTAATTAATAGCGTAAGATCGGCGTGTGCCCAGCTCAGCGCGCGGCTTTATACCATAAACGACTCGAATCTGAAAGTTTTTAGATAGCTAAACTCCCGATCCATAGCGCCAACAACTGCGAAATAGCGGCCTATGGGTATCAGCGCTGTTCTGGTCGGCACAGCTGATTTAGAATAGCGTAAACTACGGTTTCAAACCAAAGATCACTGACGAGCCATGACAATTCATATCAAGACACCTGAAGAAATCGAGAAGATGCGTGTTGCCGGTCGGCTGGCTGCCGAGGTGCTGGAGATGATAGGTCATCATGTGCAGCCCGGAGTCAGCACGGGAGAATTAGACCGCCTGTGCCATGACCATATTGTCAACATTCAGCAAGCTATTCCAGCACCTCTGCACTACAACGGATTCCCCAAGTCGATCTGTACATCCATAAATCAAGTGGTGTGTCATGGGATTCCGAGTGACACCAAAATCCTCAAGTCTGGGGACATCATAAATATTGACATCACTGTAATCAAAGAAGGATTTCATGGTGATACCAGCAAAATGTTCTGTGTTGGCGACGTCCCTAACCACGCCAAACGCCTGATTCGCGTGACACAAGAATGTCTATACACTGCTATTGACATGGTTCGGCCAGGCGCTACGTTAGGTGATATCGGGCATATCATCCAAAAACACGGCGAGGCAAATCACTACTCTATCGTCCGGGAATATTGTGGTCACGGCATCGGCCGAATCTTTCATGAAGAACCACAAGTGCTTCACTATGGCCGCCCCAACACGGGCACAGAACTTATCGAAGGCATGACTTTTACTATTGAACCCATGCTTAACGCTGGCTCTCGACATACCAAACTCTCTAAGAAAGACGGCTGGACAGTGACGACCAAAGATCGCAGATTGTCCGCACAATGGGAGCACACTCTTGCAGTTACCGGTGAAGGCTGTGAGGTCTTGACCAAGAGAGGCGAAGAGTTGCTGTGAGGCTTGACGAAGCACCGATGTCGGAAAGCAAACCGAGCAACCAATTGCCGCAGTTAATCGACAAAAATACGCTGAACAATCGACTTGTTAACTGCAATAGTACGCAGCAAATTTCAGAGCTTCGCACAATCCTAGCCGAAGCAAACTCGACTCTGAACCGATTTTACAAGCAAAATCTCGACATCAGCGATATCGTCAATAGCCGCGCGCGTTTGATAGATCTGGTGCTCGAATGGGTTTGGTGCAGACAACCGGGCCTACAAACAAACGACATCGCACTCATTGCGGTAGGTGGATATGGTCGCGGTGAATTGATGCCATTCTCTGACATAGACCTGCTCATCCTGACGAAGAAGAACAATAATAGAGCCTACAAGGATATGATCGCTTCATTCCTTGCCTCATGCTGGGATCTTGGCTTGAATCTTGGTCAAAGCGTCCGTTCCGTTAAACAGTGCGCACAAGAAGCACGCAAAGACATCACGGTAGCCACGGCCCTAATGGAATCCAGAACTATCATTGGCTCGACACAATTGCTCCCCTTGATGATTGCAGCGACCAATACAAACAAGGTTTGGCCCATCAAGGATTTTCTCAAAGCCAAAGTTGGAGAGCAGAAGGCTCGCCATGCCAAATACCATGAAGTTGACTACGCACTGGAGCCGAATGTTAAAAACTCTCCTGGTGGACTGAGAGATATTCAAACTATTGCTTGGGTCACTAAAAGACACTTTGGCGCTGAATCCTTCAGTGACCTGACAGAATTAGGTTTTCTTAAACCATCCGAAGAAGCAATGCTCAATAAAGGACAGCAGTTTCTGTGGAAGCTTCGTTACGGGCTGCATTTCTTGAGCGGCCGGGCTGAAGACCGATTACTTTTTAACATGCAGAGAGAACTAGCTGAGCTGTTCGGATATGAAGACGACAAGTCATCTCTCGGTGTTGAGAAATTGATGAAGCAATACTATCGAGCTGTAGCTAACTTGCGCGAACTCAACGATGCCCTGCTACAACACCTTGATGAAGCAATAATACAAGCTGGCGCACGCGCGAAGGTCGTCCATCTGAACAAACGTTTTCAGATCAATAATGGCTACATTGAAGTCATTGATCCACAGATCTTCGAACGGTTTCCTTTCGCTTTGCTGGAAATCTTCGTCCTCATGGCGCAAGACCCAGATATCGAAGGTATTAGAGCCTCAACAATTCGATTGCTACGCGAGAATCGGCGGCTTATTGATGATGATTTCAGGAACGATTTAAGAAATCTAACCCTCTTTATGGAATTACTACGATCGCCTTACCGCATGACCCTGCATTTACGACGCATGGCCAGATACGGCATCTTGGGACGCTATCTGCCCGAGTTTGGGCAGATCACTGGACAAATGCAGCACGACCTCTTCCATATTTATACTGTAGATGCTCATACGCTGCAGGTTGTTGAGAATATGCACCAACTTTATCGTCCGGAAGCTGAAGAACAGTTTCCTCTGGCCGCTGAAATTGCTAAACAATTGCCAAAACCTGAACTACTCTATATTGCTGGGCTTTATCACGATATCGCGAAAGGACGTGGAGGGGATCACTCAGAACTTGGCGTAATAGATGCTAGGGGCTTTTGTAATAGACATCGACTAGCTGGGTGGGATACTGATCTAGTTTGCTGGCTAGTTGAGAAACATTTACTAATGTCGATGACAGCGCAAAGAAAAGATATAAGTGATCCGACTGTGATCAGTGAGTTTGCTGACTTAGTTGGTGACAAAACTCACTTGAATTACCTTTACGCATTGACTGTTGCAGACATTCGCGCAACGAATCCAGAATTATGGAACTCATGGCGAGCATCACTTCTCAGTCAGCTCTACAGCAATACTGTGAGAGCCCTCAAAAACGATTCGATCAACTCTCTCAACGCCACCGAACTGATAAGCAGCAAAAAGTTTTTGGCCAAAAAGCAACTGCTTTTCAGCGGGTTTCCTAAAGATAAAATTGACCTGATTTGGGAAAACAATCCGGGGGAGTATTTTGAACGGGAATCAGTAAAGAATATCGTCTGGCACACACAGGAGCAGCTGCAATCATATCCTGGCAAGACTCTGGTCGCAGTCATGGAGCTTGAGGCAAATGATCACTCTGAGGGAGCGACCCAGATTTTCATTCACACCCAAGATGCTGAATTTCTCTTCGCCAACACGACAGCAGCATTCGAAAGACTTCGCCTAAACATTGTTAACGCGAGGATCATTACGTCGCTGCATGAATTTTGCCTGGACACTTACACAGTGTTAGAACCTGACGGCAAGCCTGTCGGTGAGGATCGTGGAAGAATACGAGAAATTGAGACAACTCTGCTTGAGAGTCTTAAAAACACCGCTAGCACGATAACACCGGCTACCTATCGCAGGAGCCGGAAGCTTCGTTATTTTAACGAGCCAATCGTAACAAAGCTAACAAACACTCCTGGAAAGGGCTATTCGACTCTTGAGGTAAATTGCCCCGACCAACCAGGGATTCTTGCGACATTAGGCAAAGTCATCGCGGACAATCAGATTCGAATTATCGATGCGAGGATAACGACTTTAGGTGAAAGGGTCGAAGACATCTTTTACCTAAAAGACAAAAAAGGGCATCCAATTCTCGATCCTGATATAGAGGGTGATTTGCTCGAAGATATAAAGAACAATCTCAGTGTAAGACTGACCGTTTAATCTGAAGGTGCGAACGCATGGGAACAATACTGTATGGCATTAGCAATTGCGACACTGTAAAACGTGCCAGGACTTGGCTAAAGACACGGGGCGTTGACTACCAGTTCCATGACTATAAAAAACTAGGATGCTCAAAAGATCAAGCCGAGCAATTTGTCAGCCAGCTGGGGGTCAAGGCGGTAATCAACCGACGAGGCACCACCTGGCGTCAGCTCAAAGATAATATAAAGGAAGAACTCACTGAAGAATCTGCAGTGTCATTAATGTGTGAGTATCCTTCGCTAATAAAACGACCTATCCTGCACCAAGGAGATAGATGGCTGATTGGATTTGATGAGGCAACATGGCAAAAGTTGCCCAATCATTCGACAAATAGGCGATAAACATGAGCAACACTGGGACCCTCAGCGCGGGACTTGGCTTGATCACAAGGAACTCCGCTGGCGATATTATCGAGGTTTTCTATCCCAAACCCATTCGCAGCTTGGCAGCAGTGAGCGTGGAATTCATTGTTTCAGTCGTCGGCCTGCAACCGGACAAGAGCGGTTATGGAGAGCTGGATTTATCACAAACAGAGCACCTGATTGAAGGCTTTAGCGCAGCGGGGCTAGCTGAATGGTCGCACTTACTCGATAATACACACCGTAATCATTGGCTGATTTGTCTCACTTATGATGATAAGCCACCGGGTAATATTCCCGAAGCATTCCTCAAGCTGCACCTTCTTTCCCACCGGCTATTCAAACCTCACGAACAGAATCTGGACGGACTGTTTGGCGCTCTGAAAAATTTAGCATGGACCAACGAAGGCCCGGTTGATCTTGCGGACCTGCCCGCCCGTCAGTTAGGCGCACGCAAGCTTGGTAGCAACCTTGAAGTGCAGTCAGTAGACAAATTTCCTAGAATGGCAAACTACGTTGTTCCGTCTGGAGTGCGACTTGCAGACACCGCGCGAGTTCGGCTTGGAGCTTATATTGGTGAGGGAACAACGGTAATGCACGAAGGTTTTGTAAATTTCAACGCTGGCACTCTCGGCACTGCCATGATTGAGGGACGTGTCAGCGCGGGTGTTGTAGTCGGTGTCGACAGTGATCTGGGGGGAAGCTCCAGCACCATGGGCACGCTCTCGGGAGGCGGGACACAAATCATCTCTGTCGGGAAAAATTGCCTAATCGGAGCAAACGCAGGCATCGGCTTCCCCCTCGCTGACGGATGCACCGTTGAAGCAGGACTATATGTTACTGCTGGCACCAAAGTGAATCTTCTAAATGCTTCAGGTACTCTGGTCGAGACAGTAAAAGCATCACGGCTCTGTACAGAACCGAACCTCTTGTTCCGCCGCAATTCGCTAACCGGCGCAGTTGAAGCATTACCTCAGGTGACTCATACGAGCCTGAATTACGATCTTCATAGCAACAATTAACATTTATTATGTCCGATACCCTTCAGCTGGCGAAAAAATTAATTTCCATCGAGTCCGTTACGCCCAACGATAATGGCTGTCTTGACCTTATAGCTGAGCGACTGGAGCCTCTTGGTTTCATCGCAGAACGTATTGATTCAGGATCTGTGAGCAATTTATGGGCAACCCTAGGAACTGAGGGACCGTTGTTGGTCTTCGCAGGACACACCGATGTGGTCCCGACGGGTGCCATTATTAACTGGCTCTACCCCCCATTCAAACCAACTGAGGATGGCGACTTCTTGTATGGTCGAGGCAGCGCAGATATGAAATCAAGCCTCGCCGCGATGGTGACGGCCTGCGAGAGATTTCTCGCAAACCGCCATCCGGCCGCTCGCCTAGCATTCTTGATCACCAGCGATGAAGAGGGACAAGCAATAGAAGGCACCCGTTATGTTATGGAGCAACTGATCAAGCGCGGTGAGAAGATAGACTACTGCATCGTCGGCGAGCCAAGCAGTTCAGAGATGTTGGGAGACACCATTCGGGTCGGTCGCCGGGGATCTCTGTCCTGTAAACTATTGGTAAAAGGCATTAAAGGCCACGTAGCGTACCCGCACTTGGCTCGCAATCCGATTCACGAAGCGCTGCCTGTGCTTCTTCGACTCACTGAAACACACTGGGACGACGGTAATGAAGCTTTTCAACCAACGAGTTTTCAAATCTCCAATATCCATGGAGGGGTTGGCGCCAATAATGTCATCCCGGATCAAGTAGAAATTGACTTTAACCTGCGCTTTTCCACCGAACACACTTCAGACAGGCTGATTGAGCGCATAGAAAGTGCATTTAATTCTGCGGGCATCGATTATGAGAGTCATTGGCATGTTTCCGGCGAGCCCTTCTTTACTGCTGCGCCACAATTAATCACAGTAGTTCAAGAAAGCGTAAAACAGGTCACCGGGCTTCTTCCGGAACCTTCTACAGGAGGGGGTACCTCAGATGGCCGATTTATTGCGCCAACTGGCGCTCAGGTTGTCGAAATAGGACCCTGCAACGCCACCATTCATAAACTCAACGAACGAATTCGGATTAGTGATATCGAGAAACTCTCCGAAATTTATGAACTCATCCTTGAGCGCTTGCTTTAGCAGCAGTACACATCAAATCTCGATTTACTCCCTTGCAATTTGAACGTCGGTTTCGCTCCTGCGAGATCAGGGGATCTGCGATTACGTTTCACTACCACGCGCCGCTTGGCACACTGCAATGCCAGTGATAGCAATGCGGACTCACATTGATCCTCA
>DORE01000114.1 GCA_003514305.1 Gammaproteobacteria bacterium
GGGTCAGAGACCTGAAACTCACCCGTTTGATCGCCTTCGCGAAGCAATTCAGCCAACTGATGATCGAACAGCTTCCGCTGCTCTCTGATTTCTCTCGCCTCCTCGGCCCTCAGGTTTTTCTCCTCTCTCGCATAAACCACTATAAATTTTTGATACTCAAAAATAACCTCCAGTACCGATTCAGCGAGGCACTGCAATCTCTCAGCAGAGGATCGCGGCTGGGAGCATGCAGCACTCACTGCATCAAGAGATAGCGCGATCCCACTGCGACAAATATCGAAGAGTAGCTCTCCCTTATTGTCATAGTGCTTGTATATAAAGGGTTTGGTTACCTTGAGACGTTTGGCTACCGCGTCGAGCGTTGTGCTCTCGTAACCCAACTCGTAGAACAGGCCGCAAGCCTCCTCACGAATCCTTTTCTTCTTAAAATCCGACACTTCATCTTTGAGATCAAAGTCAGGCTGGAGGGTCGCGTTGCTCATGCTTTAAAGCGCCATCTCTAGAATACCGCGCACATCTTTGGGACCACTTATCTCTCTGGGGTTGGTGCGAGACCAAAAATCCAGCATGGTGTACTCAGCGATCAGGTCCAGTTGATCTTCAGTGATGCCCACAGCGGTCAGGCTTCGCGGCATTCCCAGCCCCGTAATGAATTCATCGACAATCTCGCTTGCTGCACGGTCCGGCTGGCCCAGACAGGCACTGATTTGCTTCTGCTTCTCACCGTTAACGGATTGATTGAAAGCAAGCACCGAGGGGGCCATTACGCAAGAGCAATAACCGTGAGGCACATCAGCGGTGCCGCCCAGTACGTGCCCGATTGCATGACTCGCGCCCATGGGCACGCCACCGATGACTGGAATCATAGATTGCCAAGCACCTACCTGACATCGCAGCCGCGCATCCAGATCCTTGCCATCGGCTTTTACCTGCGGCAATGCACTACCTAGCAATCGGAGCGCACTTCCTGCGATGCCGTCACAAAAATGGTTTGAGTGTGTTGAGCCCAACGCTTCAAGGGCGTGATCTAGTGCTCTGACGCCGGTTGAGAACCACAGCCATTCGGGCGTATGTATTGTGAGAGCAGGGTCAAGAACGATCGCAATCGGCGCCATCATCCTGTGCGTATAGCCCTGCTTTTTATTCTCTTTGTCATCCGTCAACCCACCCATGGTGTTGAATTCACCACCCGACAGAGTCGTTGGACAACAAATTACTCTTATTTCCGGCGCGTCAAATTGCGGAACTACCGTTTCACCAGCTTCGTCGACATAAACATAGAACCCCTCGAAATCCTCATGCTTCTCAAAACCGTGTTTTAACCCCAGGGCAATAACTTTGCCTGCGTCGGTGACCGAACCACCGCCCACGGTAATAATGAGGTCAGTATCAACAGCGCGGGCTGCCTCCAACGCAGCGAGAACATCTGATCTAGGCCCATGTGCCTTGATGCCGTCGAAAACACAAGCTATAGAATCACCCAGGGCTGCTTCAATATCACTGGTTTCTGCGGTGGTATTCCTTAGGGTCGTGCTAACCAGTAAAAACACGCGCTGTGCACCCAGCGTCTGGACTTCCTCTGCCAGAGCCTCAGCTGCTCTGCGGCCAATATGCACTCGTTCTGTCGCTGTTAAACCCAGCGTGGCGCTATTAGCAGAAAACATAAATGGCCTCTTTGTTGTAGTTATGACTGGAGAGTATCAATGTGATACTGATAAGTAAATTGGGGTATGCTTATCGCGCGCTAGTGTCAAAAACCGATAAATAAAGTGGCAGTCAGATGCAAAAAAAATCCACCGACAAGGCGTTCTTCTCGCGTTCGGGAATAGAGCTCAAATCATTTTATACCGGTGATGATATTCCTGATGGACACAGGGATCGGGCCGCGGCAGCCCCTGGCGAGGCGCCTTACCATCGTGGCTTTCACACATCCGGATATCGCAGTAAGCCCTGGAGAATCTTTCAACTCAGCGGCTTCGGTAAACCTGAAGACGAGAATGAGCGCATTAAGTTTCTGCTGAAAAATGGCGAGACGGGATTCATCATGGAGCATGATCGCAACACCGCCGATCACTGCTACAACGTCGACCATCCAGAAGTTGTGGCGCGGCGCGAAGATGTTGGATTAACCGGGGCCGTCATGCAAAGTGTTCGCGATACAGCTATCTGCATGGACGGCTTGCCTGTGGACAGCAGCTTCGGCCACGCGGGAGGCGCCGTTGTTCAACACGCGCCCTTCGCCCTCGCCGCCTACTGGACCGTTGCCAAACAGCGAGGATTTGACCTAGCAAAATTACCCGGCACGGGTCAGAGCGACTTTAATCTGACGTACTTGGGATGTGTGACCAAGGAGCAGATCCCGACGCTGCCAGGTCTCCAGTTTAATGCCGATATCATCGAATTCTGCGATCGCTACTTGCCTTACTGGGTACCAGTCTCAATAGCCGGCTATAACGCGGCCGACACTGGTCTCAGTCCAGATCAGGAGCTGGGCGTCCTGTTCGCCAATGCCGTTGAATATCTCGATGAAATCAAAAGGAGGGGGAGCGTTGATCTGATCAAAGCCGCCAAGGCCTGCGGTGGCGTGAGCTTCAGAGCATCGATCGAATTTATCGAGGAGGCTTGCAAAATGAGGGCAGCCAGGCTGATGTGGGCTGACCTCCTGCGAGAGCGCTACGGTATAAGCGACCCTAAAGTGGCCAATCTGCGAATCCACTGCGTTACCGCGGGATCAAAAATGACCTATCAACAGCCGCTGAACAACATTGTCAGAGGCACCTTGATGGCACTTGGAGCGGTTTTTGGCGGAGTGCAGTCACTCGGCGTATCAGGTTACGACGAAGCTCTGTCGATTCCTTCAGAACATGCACATCAAATGTCGGTGAGGATTCAGCAGATCCTTCAGGAAGAAACAGGAATAGCCAACGTTACGGACCCGTTGGGCGGTTCGTACTATGTTGAAACAATCACTGCTCAGCTGGCTGAGAAGGCTTGGGAGTTTTTTGAGGAAATTCAAAACCAGGGCGGCTATCTGGCCACTTTGGATTCAGGATGGCTGCACGCGCGCGCCGCAGAGAATCAATATAAAGAGTTCATGGACATGGAAAACGGCGACCAACAGGTGATCGGCGTGAATTGCTTTCAGGACGACGAGTCACCCTTCGAGGTAGATGGGTTTATGGGAACCGATGACGCCTTTGATGTGGCAACAGCGCGTCTTCAAGACGTTCTCAGAACCCGTCATGAGAAGGCTGCAACCGCAGCCCTGAAGCAGCTCGAGGCTGATTGCCGCAGTGATACAAATATCATGCCGGCGATGATGGAAGCGATGTCGGCTGAGGTCACACTGGGCGAAATCGGTAACGTGTACAGAGAAGTTTTTGGGAACTGGAATACGCCGATTCAAACATGATTGAGCGCTGGGGAGATTAAAGTGCAGAAGCGAATACTGATGGCCAAAACTGGCCTCGACGGCCACTGGCGCGGCCCAACTATCGTCGCCAGAGCGCTTCGTGATGCAGGCTTTGAGGTGATAATGATTGGCATGGCCAACACAGATGACATCGTAACATCGGCGGTAGATGAAGACGTTGACCTTGTAGGCCTTAATGTCGGCGGTCACATTGATGTGGCAATCAGGGCGATCGAGAACGTGCGGAATGCCCGCCCCGAACTGCCGATTTTCGCTGGCGGCACGATTACACCCCGCGCCGCCAAACAACTTGAGGGCTTGGGAGTAGAGGTTTACCCACCGGGGTCTCAATTAACGGATATCGTGGACGCCGCCGAGCGTCTTACCGGCACAAAGTAACAACGATGACCGAGGCAACGACGCAGCCGTTACTCGCGTCTGCTCTAAATGGAGATCGCTCTAGCCTAGCCCGTCTTCTTAGCCACATAGAACGAGACCCGAGCGCGGAAACCGAGATACGCGCTGTCCTGGCCAGCAAGGAGACCCAATCGGTTGTGATAGGAGTTACCGGACCGCCGGGTGCAGGCAAGTCTTCTCTCATTAGCGCACTGCTGCCTCACACAACCGACTCCTTTGACAGGACCGCGGTGCTGGCCGTGGACCCCACATCGCCCTTCTCTGGCGGTGCATTACTCGGTGATCGCGTCCGCATGCAGAACCACGGTTTAGGTGATCGGGTGCTCATCCGCTCAATGGCGTCAAAAGGAGAGAGCGGCGGGCTGGCGAGAGCTGCAGCAACGGCGACACAGGTGCTGGCAGCCTGCGGTTGGCCACTGATACTGTTGGAAACATTGGGCATTGGTCAGGTGGAACTGGACGTAATGGACCTCGCGACGGTGGTAGCCGTGGTACTCAATCCTGGTTGGGGAGATACCTTTCAGGCAAACAAAGCGGGCCTCACTGAAGCGGGAGACGTCTTCGTTATTAACAAAGCCGACAAAGACGGTGTTCAACAGACCCGTGCCGATTTGCAAGATTCTCTATCATTATTGCAGTCCCCAGTACCTATCCAGATTTTCGAGACCATAGCTGTCAATGAAGACGGTGTCGCCGCGCTGTGGCAAGGGATCAAGACATATTTAGCTGACGCCCAGGCAACCGGGCTTCAAGAGCAAAAGCTGCGCACCAGACGTCGTCGCTTGCTAATGAGAATATTGCAAAGCGGCTGTGAAGCTCGAATAGAGGCCTACTGTTGCAGTGACCACGGGAGTGCTCAAGTAGAGAGAGCGCTGGCGGGTGAACTGTCCATTGAGGCGCTGCAAGCAGATCTGTACGCAAACATATCCCAACCCGAATGAACCCTCCCAGTAATGGAATAACCCATGCTCGCGCAAAATGATGAAGCTCTGACTATTTTTCACAATAGCCTCGCTACCTTTCTGGACACAACTGCGCCACCTGAGACCATCGAACGCTGGAATCAAAACAAGCAGGTAGATCGTGAGGCCTGGTTGGCTGCCGGAGAGTTTGGGATGCTCGGCGTTCTGGTGCCCGAAGAACATGGCGGTCTGGGCGTGGATTTTCGCTACGAGCGAGCAATTATGGAAGCCTTTGCCGAGCGCGGCCTGGAGGGATGGGGCGTGCCAGTGCATAACATGATCGCAGCCCCCTACCTGATCGAGCATGGAACACCAGACCAAAAAAACCAGTGGCTACCCAAGGTTGTCTCTGGCGAGACGATCTTAGCGATCGCGATGACCGAGCCTGCCGCAGGATCCGACCTGCAGGGCATGCGAACCCGTGCGGTTCGCGATGGTGACGAGTGGATTATCAATGGCAGCAAGGT